>NZ_JBEORT010000012.1:0-113257 GCF_040302425.1 Streptomyces sp. NPDC126497 | reverse complement strand
CGGCGGGCGAGCACGCCGGAGGCGCGGACGGCGAGCTGGTCCTCGCCGGTGTTGCCGGTGAGGACCGCGGCGAGCCGCTGGGCGGCGCGGTGGTCGAGGGTGTCGGGCAGGTCGACGGTGCCGCCCCAGCGCTGCGGGTGTTCCAGCGCGGCGGTCCAGCCGAGGCCCTGCACCATGGCCTGCACGGGCCGGGTGAGCCGGTCGGCGCGGCCGGTGGAGACGGCGCCGCGGGTCAGCGCCCACAGGGGCGCGTCGACGCCGGCGTCGCCGAGGGCCTGGATGAGGGTGACGGAGAGTGCGAGCCCGGCGGGCAGCACGGGGTGGAGGGTGCCGGTGTCCTCGGCGGCGGCCAGCAGCGACACCACCCCGGCGGGTGCGGGCAGGTCGCGCAGGCGGGCGGCGAGGTGGCCGCGGTCGGTGTCGGCGGCGTCGAGGCGCAGCGGCACCGCGTCGGCGCCGTGCGCGGTGAGCGCCTCCCGTACGGCGGCGGTGTGCCCGGGGTCGGTGCCGTCGGCGGTGACCAGCAGCCAGGTGCCGGTGAGGGCGGCGTCGGGCAGGGCGCCGAGCGGCTTCCAGGTGGCGCGGTAGCGCCAGGAGCCGGCGGTGGAGCGGTCACGGCGCTGCCGCCGCCAGGTGGAGAGGGCGGGCAGGACGGGGGCGAGGGCGTCGCGGTCCAGGCGCAGGCGGGTGGCGAGGGAGTCGACGTCCTCCTGTTCGACCTCGGTCCAGAACTCGGCGTCGGCCGGGTCGCCGTCGCCCGCGGCGCGCGGCGGCGCGGCCTCGGTCCACAGGTGCTCGCGCTGGAAGGCGTAGGTGGGCAGGGGTGTCCTGCGGGCGCCGCAGCCGGCGTAGACGGCGGCCCAGTCGGCGCGGCCGCCGCGGACCCACTGCTCGGCGAGGGAGGCCAGGAAGCGGCCGGTGCCGCCCTGTCCGCGGCGCAGGGTGCCGGTGACGGCGACCGGGTCGCCGGTCTCCTCGGCGGTGGCCTGCACCGCCATGGTGAGCACGGGGTGCGGGCTGATCTCGACGAACACGGTGTGTCCGGTGCCGAGGAGGGCGCGTACGGCGTCCTCGAAGCGGACGGTCTGCCGCAGGTTGCGGTACCAGTAGGCGGCGTCCGTGGTGGCGGTGTCGAGGATCTCGCCGGTGACGGTGGAGTGGAACGGCACCTTCGCCCGGCGGGGCGTCACGGGGGCCAGGAGGTCGAGGAGTTCGTCGTGGACGCGCTCGACCTGCGGGGAGTGGGAGGCGTAGTCCACGGCGACGCGGCGGGCGCGTACGTCCCGGGCGGTGAACTCGGCGTGCAGGGCGTCGAGCGCGTCGGGGGTGCCGGCGAGGACCACCGAGCGGGGTCCGTTGACGGCGGCGACGGACACGGCGCCACCGTGGGCGGCCAGGTACTCCTCGGCCTCGGCGGCGGGCAGCTGTACGGACATCATGCCGCCGGCGCCGGCCAGGACGCGGCCGATGGCCCGGCTGCGCAGGGCGACGACGCGGGCGCCGTCCTCCAGGGACAGGGCGCCGGAGACGACGGCGGCGGCGATCTCGCCCTGGGAGTGGCCGACGACGGCGTCCGGGGTGACGCCGTGGGCGCGCCACAGCTCGGCCAGGGACACCATCACGGCCCAGGTGGCGGGCTGGACGACGTCGACGCGGTCGATGTCGGGCGCGCCGTCGGCGCCGCGGATCACGTCGGTCAGGGACCAGTCGGTGAAGGGTGCGAGCGCGGCGGCGCACTCGTGCAGCCGCTCGGCGAACACGGGTGAGGTGTCGAGGAGTTCGGCGCCCATGCCGGCCCACTGGGAGCCCTGGCCCGGGAAGACGAACACGGTGCGGCCGTCGGTGTCGGCGGTGCCGCCGACGACCCGGGCGGTGGACTCGCCGTCGGCGAACGCGGTGAGCGCGTCGGTGAGTTCGCCGGTGGTGGTGCCGAGGGCGACGGCACGGTGCTCCAGCACGGAGCGGGCGGTGATCAGGGTGTGGCCGACGTCGGCGGGGTGCGGGCCGGCGGCGGTGACGTGCGCGGCGAGGTTGCGGGCCTGGCCGCGCAGCGCCGCGGGGGAGGCGGCGGACAGGATCCAGGGCAGGGTGCCGCCGGCCGGGAGGGCGGGCTCGGGGGCCTCGGCGGGCTCCTGGTCGGCGGGCGCCTGCTCCAGGACGGCGTGCGCGTTGGTGCCGCTGATGCCGAAGGAGGAGACGGCGCAGCGCAGCGGGGCGTCGTCCTTGTGCCAGTCGGTGGTCTCGGTGACGAGGCGGACTGCGCCGGACTCCCAGTCGACGTGGCGGGAGGGGCGGTCGGCGTGCAGGGTGCGCGGCAGGATGCCGTGCCGCATCGCCATGACCATCTTGATCACGCCGGCGACACCCGCCGCCGACTGGGTGTGGCCGATGTTGGACTTCACCGAGCCGAGCAGCAGGGGGCGTTCGGGGTCGCGGCCCTGGCCGTAGGTGGTGAGCAGGGCCTGTGCCTCGATGGGGTCGCCGAGCGCGGTGCCGGTGCCGTGCGCCTCGACCACGTCGATGTCGTCGGGGGCGAGTCCGGCGGCGTTCAGGGCCTGGCGGATGACGCGGACCTGGGAGGGCCCGTTGGGGGCGGTCAGGCCGTTGGACGCGCCGTCCTGGTTGACGGCGGAGCCGCGGATCACGGCGAGGATCTGGTGGCCGTTGCGGCGGGCGTCGGAGAGGCGTTCCAGGACGAGGACGCCGACGCCCTCGGCGAGGGTCATGCCGTCGGCGTCGTCGGAGAACGCCTTGCAGCGGCCGTCGCGGGCCAGCGCCCGCTGCCGGCTGAACGCGATGAACGACATCGGGTTGGTCATGACGGTGGCGCCGCCCGCGAGGGCGAGGCCGCTCTCGCCGTTGCGCAGTGACTGGCAGGCCAGGTGCAGCGCGACCAGGGAGGAGGAGCAGGCGGTGTCGACGGTGACCGCCGGGCCCTCCAGGCCGAAGGTGTAGGCGAGGCGGCCGGACAGGACGCTGGGGCTGGAGCCGGTGACGGCGTGCCCGGCGGAGCCGTCGTCCATGGCGACGCCGTAGTCCTGGTAGGTGGAGCCGATGAAGGTGCCGGTGGGCGTGGAGTGCACCGTGGCGGGGTCGATCCCGGCGTGTTCGAACGCCTCCCAGGTGGTCTCCAGGAGCAGCCGCTGCTGCGGGTCCATGGTGAGGGCCTCGCGGGGCGAGATGCCGAAGAAACCGGGGTCGAACTCGCCCGCGTCGTGCAGGAAGCCGCCGAGGGTGGAGTAGGTGGTGCCGGGGTGGTCGGGGTCGGGGTCGTAGAGGGCGTCGGCGTCCCAGCCCCGGTTGACGGGGAAGTCGGAGATGGTGTCGGTGCCGTCGGCGACCAGCCGCCAGAACGCGTCGGCGGAGCGGGCGCCGCCGGGGAAGCGGCAGCCCATGCCGATGATGGCGATGGGCTCGTCGGCGGCGGCCGGGCCGGCGGTGGCGGGCGTCGCGCTGTCGCCGGTGCCGAGGAGTTCGTCCCGGAGGTGGCGGGCGAGGGCGGCCGGGCTGGGGTGGTCGAAGACCAGGGTGGTGGGCAGGGCGAGGCCGGTGAGCGCGGCGAGGCGCTTGCGCAGTTCCACGGCGGTCAGCGAGTCGAAGCCCGCGTCGCGGAAGGCGCGCCTGGCGGGGACGCCGTCGGCGGAGGGGTGGCCGAGGACGACGGCGGCCTCGGAGCGCACCAGGTCCACGAGCAGCCGCTGCTGCTCCTCGCCGGTCAGTCCGCGCAGCCGTCCGGCCAGTTCGGAGACGGTCGCGGTGGTGTCCGCGGGGGCGGCCAGGGCGCGCACGGTGTCGATCTCGTCGAACAGGCGGCTGGCGCGCGCGGCGGTGAAGACCGGATGGTACCGGTCCCAGTCGACGTCGGCGACGGTGACCGCGGTGTCCCGCTGGACCAGGGCGCGGCGCAGCTCGGTGACGGCGGTGGCGGGGGCCAGCAGGCGCAGTCCGCCGCGTTCGAGGGTGTCGGAGACGGAGCGGTGCGCGTGGGCCATGCCGGTCCCGGCCCAGGGTCCCCAGGCGATGGCGGTGGCGGCCAGACCGCGGGCGCGTCGGTGCTCGGCGAGGGCGTCGAGGTAGGCGTTGGCGGCGGCGTAGGCGCTCTGTCCGGCGCTGCCCCACACTCCGGCGACGGACGAGTACAGCAGGAAGAAGTCCAGTTCGTGGCCGTCGAGCAGGGCGTCGAGGTGGGCGGCGCCGAGGGTCTTGGCGGCCATCGCGGCAGCGGTGTCGGCCAGCGGGGTGGCGGACAGGGGCGCGGCCTGGCCGACACCCGCGGCGTGCACCACACCGGTGAGCGGGGCGTCCTCGGGGACGGCGGCGAGGACGGCCGCGAGGGCGTCGCGGTCGGCGCTGTCGCAGGCGGCGAGGGTGACGCGGGCGCCCGCCTCCCGGAGTTCGGCGGCGAGTTCGGCGGCACCCGGCGCGTCGGGGCCGCGCCGGCCGGTGAGGATCAGATGGGTGGCGCCGGCGCGGGCCAGCAGACGGGCGGTCTCGGCGCCGAGTCCGCCGGTGCCGCCGGTGACCAGGACGGTGCCGGAGACGGTGAGGGCGTCCTCGCGGGGCAGGTCGGCGCCGGGGTGGCGGACGACGCGGCGGGCGAGTACGCCGGAGGCGCGGACGGCGACCTGGTCGTCGCCGTCGCGGGCGGCGAGCACGCCGGCCAGGCGCTGCGCCGCGGGCGCTTCCAGGACGGCCGGCAGGTCGACGAGGCCGCCCGGCTGCTCGGGGCGTTCCAGGGCGGTGACCCGGCCCAGACCCCAGTGGGCGGCGCGGGCGGGGTGGGTGAGCGGGTCGCCGGAGCCGGTGGAGACGGCGCCGCGGGTGACGGTCCACAGCGGGGCGGTGGCGCCGGTGTCGCCGCAGGCCTGGGCGAGGACGACACCGAGGGCGAAGCCGAGCGGGAGGCCCGCGGTGTCCCCCGGGGCCGTGCCGGTGGGGTGGGGGCCGTCGGCGAGCGGCAGCAGGTTGAGGACGCCGGCCGCTTCCGTGACCCCGGCGGCGCGCAGGGCGTCGGCGAGCCGCTCGCGGTCGAGGTGGGTGGCGTCGAGTTCCAGGCGCCGGAACAGGGCGCCGTGGCCGCGCAGCGCGTCGAGGACCTCGTCGGCCTCGTCGGCGGCGGTGGTGACGGCCAGCCAGGTGCCGTCCAGGACGGGGGCGCCGGTGGTCGCGGCGGGCCGCCAGGCGATCCGGTAGCGGGCGGCGTCCAGGGTGGCCTTCTCCTGCCGGGCGCGCCGCCAGGACGACAGCGAGGGCAGCAGCGCGTACAGGGAGGCGTGCTCCTCGTCGCGCAGGCCGAGCAGTCCGGCGAGCCCGTCGGCGTCGCCGCGCTCGACGGCGGTCCACAGGGCGGCGTCGGCGGGGTCGGAGACGGTGCGGCGGGAGCCGGGGGCGGTGGTGTCGGGCCAGTACGTCTCGTGCTGGAAGGCGTAGGTGGGCAGTTCGACGGTGGTGGCGCCGGTGTGCAGGGCGGACCAGTCCACGTGGACGCCGCGCACGTGCAGGCGGGCGAGGGCGGTGAGGGCGCTGACGTCCTCGGGGCGGCCGGTGCGCAGCAGCGGGACGGCGTCGGTGCCGGCGTCGTCGCCGAGGGTGTCCTCGGCGAGGGCGGCCAGGGAGCCGCCGGGGCCGAGTTCGAGGAAGGCGGCGGCGCCCGCCTCGTGGGCGGCGCGCACGGCGTCGGCGAAGCGGACGGTGCCGCGGACGTGGCGCACCCAGTAGTCGGCGGTGCGCAGGTCGTCGCCGGTGGCGGGGCGGCCGGTGAGGTCGGAGACGACCGGCACGGCGGGCTCGTGGTAGGTCAGGCCCTCGGCGACCCGCCGGTAGGCGTCGAGCACGGCGTCCATGCGCGGCGAGTGGAAGGCGTGGCTGACCCGCAGCCGGCGGGTGGCGCGGCCCTGGCCGGCGAAGTGGGCGGCGACGCGCTCGGCGGCGTCCTCGTCCCCGGCGACCACGACGGAGCCGGGGCCGTTGACGGCGGCCAGGGAGACCTGGTCCTCCAGGCCGTCCAGCAGCGGCAGCACCTCGTCCTCGGCGGCCTGTACGGAGTACATGGCGCCGCCCGCCGGCAGCGCCTGCATGAGCCGGGCGCGCGCGGCGACCAGGGCGCAGGCGTCGTCCAGGGAGAGGACGCCCGCGGCGTGGGCGGCGGTGATGCCGCCGATGGAGTGGCCGAGGAGCACGCCGGGGCGCACGCCCCAGGAGCGGACCAGGTGGTACAGGGCGGTTCCGAGGGCGAACAGGGCGGGCTGGGTCCAGCCGGTCTCGTGGAGCGCGGCGGCCTCGGGGGTGCCGTCCCCGGCGAACAGGACGTCCTTGAGGGAGTACGGCGCGGCGTCCGCCTCCGGGCCGGTGAGCAGCGGGTCGAGCTTCGCCACGACCTCGTCGAGCGCCTCGGCGAACCGCGGGTGGCGGGCGTACAGTTCACGGCCGGTGCCGGGGCGCTGGCTGCCCTGCCCGGTGAACAGCAGGGCGGTGCGGACGGTGCCGCCGGTCTCGCCGAGGACCAGCGCCGGGTCAAGGCGGCCGGCGGCGAGGGCGGCCAGGGCCCGCCGTGCGTCGTCGGGGGTGCCGACGGCGACGGCGCGCTGCTCGAACGCGGGCCGGGTGGTGGCCAGGGAGAGGGCCACGTCGGCGGGCGCGAGGTGGGGGCGCTCGTCCAGGTGGGTCAGCAGGCGGGCGGCCTGGGCGCGCAGCGCGGGCCGGGTGCGGCCGGACAGGACCCACGGCAGGACGGCGGGGGCGCCGGCGCCGTCGGTGCTCGCGGGGCGGGGCGCGGGCCGCGGTGCGGGCTGCTCCAGGACGACGTGGGCGTTGGTGCCGCTGATGCCGAAGGAGGAGACGGCGGCGCGGCGGGGGCGGCCCGTCTCGGGCCAGGCGGTGTGCTCCTGGAGGAGCGCGACCGCGCCGGACTCCCAGTCGACGTGGCGGGAGGGGCGGTCGGCGTGCAGGGTGCGCGGCAGCTCGCCGTGGCGCATCGCCATGACCATCTTGATCACGCCGGCGACGCCCGCGGCGGCCTGGGTGTGCCCCAGGTTGGACTTCACCGAGCCGAGCAGCAGGGGGCGTTCGGGATCGCGGTCCTGGCCGTAGGTGGCGAGCAGGGCCTGCGCCTCGATGGGGTCGCCGAGCGCGGTGCCGGTGCCGTGCGCCTCGACGGCGTCCACGTCGGCGGGGGTCAGTCCGGCGGCGTCGAGGGCCTGGCGGATGACGCGCTGCTGGGAGGGGCCGTTGGGGGCGGTCAGGCCGTTGGAGGCGCCGTCCTGGTTGACGGCGGAGCCGCGCACCACGGCCAGGACGCGGTGGCCGCTTCGGCGGGCGTCGGAGAGGCGTTCCAGGACGAGGACGCCGACGCCCTCGGACCAGCCGACACCGTCGGCGTCGTCGGAGAACGCCTTGCAGCGGCCGTCGGGCGCCAGTCCGCGCTGGCGGGAGAACTCGATCAGGGAGGCCGGTGTGGACATCACGGTGACGCCGCCGGCCAGGGCGAGGGAGCACTCGCCGGAGCGCAGGGCCTGCATCGCCCAGTGCAGGGCGACCAGGGAGGAGGAGCAGGCGGTGTCGACGGTGACCGCAGGGCCCTCCAGGCCGAGGGCGTAGGAGACCCGTCCGGAGGCGATGCTGGGCGCGGTGCCGCTGCCCTGGTGGCCCTCGAAGCGCTCGTCGGCGAGGGTGGCGGAGTAGTCGCTGTACATCACGCCGGCGAAGACGCCGGTGCGGCTGCCGCGCAGGGAGACCGGGTCGATGCCGGCGTGCTCCACGGCGGTCCAGGACGCCTCCAGCAGGAGCCGCTGCTGGGAGTCGGTGGCCAGCGCCTCGCGGGGGCTCATGCCGAAGAAGCCGGGGTCGAAGTCGCCCGCGTCGTGCAGGAATCCGCCGTGGCGGGTGTACGAGGTGCCGGGGTGGTCGGGGTCCGGGTGGTACAGGGCGTCCAGGTCCCAGCCGCGGTTGACGGGCAGGCCGCCGACCGCGTCGGTGCCCTCGGTGACCAGGCGCCACAGGTCGTCGGGGGAGTCGACGCCGCCGGGGTAGCGGCAGCTCATGCCGACGATGACGATCGGGTCGTCGTCGGTGGCGGCCGGGGCGGCGGCGGGCGCGTCCGCTTCGGCGTCGCCGGTCAGTTCCTCCAGCAGGTGGGCGGCGAGCGCGGAGACCGTGGGGTGGTCGAAGACGACGGTGGCCGAGGTGCGCAGGCCGGTGGCGGCGGCGAGCCGGTTGCGCAGTTCGACGGCGGTCAGGGAGTCGAAGCCGAGGTCCTGGAAGGCGCGCCCGGGGTCGACGTCGGCGGCGGAGGCGTGTCCGAGGACGGCGGCCACCTGGGCGCGCACCAGGTCGGTGACGGTCTCGGTGCGGGCCTCCGCGTCGAGCCGGGACAGCCTCTGGGTGAGGCCGAGCGCGGCTCCGGAGCCGGTGCGCACGGCGCGGCGGCGGGTCCGGATCAGGCCGCGCAGCAGCGGCGGCACCTCTCCCCCGCCGCGCAGCGCGGCCAGGTCGAGCCGGACCGGCAGGACGGCGGCGCGCGGGAGGGTGAGGGCGGTGTCGAAGAGGGCCAGGCCGTCCTCGGGGGTGAGCGGGGGCGTGCCGGAGCGGGACAGGCGGCGCAGGTCGTGCTCGGTCAGTCCGCCGGTCATTCCGGTGCCGGGCGCCCAGGGGCCCCAGCCGAGGGAGAGTCCGGGCAGCCCGTCGGCGTGCCGGGTCGTGGCGAGCGCGTCGAGGAAGGCGTTGGCGGCGGCGTAGCCGGCCTGGGCGGGGGCGCCGGCGGTGCCGGCGAAGGAGGAGAAGACGACGAACGCGGCGAGGTCGAGGTCGCGCGTGGCCCGGTGCAGGTGCCAGACGGCGTCGGCCTTGGGCCGCAGGAGGGCGGTGAGGCGGTCGGCGGTGAGGGACTCCACGAGTCCGTCGTCGAGGACGCCCGCGGTGTGCACCACGGCGGTGACGGGGTGGTCCTCGGGGACGGCGGCGAACAGCGCGGCGACGGCGTCGGGGTCGGCGGCGTCGCACGCCCGGAGGGTGACCTCGGCGCCGGACTCGCGCAGGGCGGCGGCGAGTTCGGCGGCGCCGGGGGCCTCGGGGCCGCGCCTGCTGCTGAGGAGCAGGTGCCGTACGCCGTGTTCCGCGACGAGGTGGCGGGCGAGGACGGCGCCCAGGCCGCCGGTGCCGCCGGTGATCACGACGGTGCCGTCGGGGTTCCAGGCGGGGGTCTCCCGCTCGGCGGGCGGGCGGACGCGGGCGAGGCGGGCGCCGAGGACCGCGCCGTCGCGGACGGCGGTCTGCGGTTCGTCGGCGCCGAGGGCGGCCGTGAGGGCGGCGGGGTCGGCCGTGGACGCCGGGTCGAGGTCCAGGAGGCCGAAGCGGCCGGGGTGTTCGGTCTGCGCGGAGCGGACCAGGCCCCAGACGGCCGCCGCGGCGAGGTCGGTGACGCCGCCGCCGTCGGTGGCGACGGCGCCCCGGGTGACGAAGACCAGCCGGGAGCCGGAACGGGCCGGGTCGCCGAGCCAGTCCCGCAGGTGGCCGAGGGCGCGGGAGGTGACCTCGTGCACCGAGGTGAGCACGTGGTCCCCGTCCGCGCCGGCGACGGGGGCGAGCACCAGGTCCGGCGTCCCGCCGCCGTCGGCGACCGTCACACCGGCGGCGGCCAGGGCGGCGGTGAGGCCGAAGGGGTCGGTGCCGAGCAGGCCCACGGCCGTGGGCGGGGCGGTGCCGTCGGCGACGGCGGTGGTCCGGGTCCAGTCCAGGGCGAACAGCGCCTCCCGCTCCAGGGCGGAGGCCGAGGTGGCGCGGGCGTCCGGGGCGGTGCGCAGGACCAGGGAGGCCACGGAGGCGACGGGCTCCCCGGTGGCGTCGGCGACGGCGATCGACACGGCGTCGTCGCCGGCCGGGACGATACGGACCCGGGCCTCGGTGGCGCCGCCGGCGTGCAGGGTGACGTCCTGCCAGGAGAACGGCAGGCCGCCGCGCCCGTCCTCGCCGAGCGGGGCGAAGGCGGTGGCGTGCAGGGCCGCGTCGAGGAGCGCGGGGTGGAGTCCGAAGGAGGGCGCGTCACCGGCGGGCCCGGCGTCGAGGGCGACCTCGGCGAAGGTCTCCTCGCCGCGCCGCCACACCGCCCGCAGGCCGCGGAAGGCCGGGCCGTAGCCGAAGCCGGTGCCGGCGAGCGCGTCGTAGAAGCCGTCCAGGTCGACCGGCTCGGCGTCGGCCGGGGGCCACACGGCCGCGTCGAATCCCTCCTCCCGGCGGGCGCCGGGGGCGAGGGTGCCGGTGGCGTGCCGGGTCCAGGGACGGTCGTCGTCGCCGTCGGGGCGGGCGTAGAGGCTGAGGGCGCGGCGGCCGGTGTCGTCGGGGCCGGCGATCCACACCTGGACCTGGACTCCGCCGTCCTCGGGCAGGGCGAGCGGGGCGGCGAGGGTGAGGTCCTCGACGCGCTCGCAGCCGACCTCGTCGCCGGCCCGTACCGCGAGCTCCAGGAAGGCGGTGCCGGGCAGCAGGACGGTGCCGCGGACCGCGTGGTCGGCGAGCCAGGGGTGGGTGCGCACCGAGAGGCGGCCGGTGAGCAGCAGCCCGTCGGAGTTGGCGAGGGTGACGGCGGCGGCCAGCAGCGGGTGGCGGGCGGCGCCCAGGCCCGCGGCCCGTACGTCGCCGGCCGTGCCGGTGACGCCCTTCGGCCAGTAGCGGTGGTGCTGGAAGGCGTAGGTCGGCAGGTCGGCGCGGCGGGCGCCGGTGCCCTCGAACCAGCGCTCCCAGCGCAGCGGCACGCCGTGCAGGTACAGGCCGGCGGCGGTCTCGGTGAGCGCGGTGGACTCGGGCCGGTCCTTGCGCAGGGCGGGCAGGACGGCGGCGTCCTCGTGCCCGGCGGCGTCCAGGCAGGCGCGGGTGAGCGCGGACAGGGTGCCGTCGGGTCCGAGTTCGAGGAAGACACCGGTGCCGTGGCCGGCCAGCCAGGAGACGCCGTCGGCGAAGCGGACGGGGTGGCGGACGTGGTCGGCCCAGTAGTCGGCGGAGGTCAGCTGCCCGACGGTGGCGGGCGCACCGGTGAGGTTGGAGACCACGGGCAGCGCGGGGGCCTGCGGGGACAACCCGGCGACGGTCTCCCGGAACTCCGCGAGCATCGGCTCCATCAGCGGCGAGTGGAAGGCGTGCGAGACGCGCAGCCGGCGGGTGCGGCGGCCGAGGGCGGTGAAGCGGGCGGCGACGGCGTCGACGGCGTCGGCGGCGCCCGCGACGACCACCGCCGAGGGGCCGTTCACGGCGGCGATCGACACCCGGTCGGCGTGTTCGGCGACCAGCGGGGCCACCTCGTCCTCGGTGGCCTCGACGGAGACCATGACGCCGCCCTCGGGCAGCGCCTCCATCAGCCGGCCGCGGGCAGCGACCAGGGTGCAGGCGTCCGCCAGGGAGAAGACGCCCGCGACGTGCGCGGCGGCGATCTCGCCGACGGAGTGGCCGGTGACGTGGTCGGGGGCCAGGCCCCAGGACTCGACCAGCCGGTAGAGGGCGACCTCGAGGGTGAAGAGGGCGGGCTGCGCGTACCCGGTGCGGTCGAGCAGGGCGGCCTCGGCGGTGCCCTCCCCGGCCAGCAGGAGGGGGCGCAGCGGGCGGTCGAGCAGGGGGTCGAGGTGGTCGAGGATCTCGTCGAGGGCGCGCGCGAAGACGGGGAAGCGGGTGTACAGGTCGCGGCCCATGCCGGGGCGCTGGGAGCCCTGGCCGGAGAAGAGCACGGCGAGCTTGGGGCGGCCGCGGGTCCGGCGGACGGTGAGGCCGGGCGCGTCCTCGCCCGCGGAGAGCGCCGTGAGGGCGGCGAGGGCGGTGTCGCGGTCGGCGGCGGTGAGCGCGGCGCGGTGCTCGAAGGCGGAGCGGGTGGTGGCCAGGGCGTGGGCGGTGTCGAGGGCGGTGAGCGCGGGCCGGTCGCGGAGGTGGGCCAGCAGCCGGCCGGCCTGCTCGCGCAGGGCGTCGGCGGTGCGGCCGGACAGCAGCCACGGCAGGACGCCGGGCGGGGCGGCGGGGGCCGCGGGGGTCTCCTCGGCGTCCTCGGCGGGGGCTTCCTCGATGATGGTGTGCGCGTTGGTGCCGGACAGGCCGAACGAGGAGACGCCGGCCCGGCGCGGGGCGTCGTCGCGGCGCGGCCACGGTACGGGTTCGGTGAGGAGGCGGACGGCTCCCTCGGTCCAGTCGACGTGGGTGGACGGCCGGTCCACGTGCAGGGTGCGCGGGAGCAGGTCGTGGCGCATCGCCATGACCGTCCTGATGACGCCGGCGACCCCGGCGGCGGCCTGGGTGTGCCCCAGATTGGACTTCACCGAGCCGAGCAGCAGGGGCCGTTCGGGATCGCGGCCCCGGCCGTAGGTGGCGAGCAGCGCCTGCGCCTCGACGGGGTCGCCGAGGACGGTGCCGGTGCCGTGCGCCTCGACCGCGTCGACCTCGGCGGCGGAGAGGCGGGCGTTGGCCAGGGCGGCCTCGATGACGCGCTGCTGCGAGGGGCCGTTGGGGGCGGTCAGGCCGTTGGAGGCGCCGTCCTGGTTGACGGCGGAGCCGCGCACCACGGCGAGCACGGGGTGGCCGCCTCGGCGGGCGTCGGAGAGCCGCTCCAGGACGAGGACGCCGACGCCCTCGGACCAGCCGGTGCCGTCGGCGGCGTCGGCGAAGGACTTGCAGCGGCCGTCGCCCGCGAGGCCGCCCTGCCGGGCGAACTCGACGAACGTGGTGGGGCTCGCCATCACGGTGACACCGGCCGCCAGTGCCAGGGAGCACTCCCCCGCGCGCAGCGACTGCGCGGCCAGGTGCAGGGCGACCAGCGAGGACGAACAGGCGGTGTCGACGGTGACGGCGGGACCGACGGCGCCGTAGAAGTAGGAGAGCCGGCCGGACAGGACGCTGGTGGCGTTGCCGGTCAGCTGGAAGCCCTGGACGTCGTCGTCGGGGCCGACGCGGTAGTCCTGCGGCATGGCGCCGACGAACACGCCGGTGCGGCTGCCGCGGACGCCGGACGGGTCGATCCCGGCGCGTTCGAAGGCCTCCCAGGAGGTCTCCAGGAGCAGCCGCTGCTGCGGGTCCATGGAGAGCGCCTCGCGGGGCGAGATGCCGAAGAAGTCCGCGTCGAAGGCGGGCGCGTCGTGCAGGAAGCCGCCGGCGAAGCCGGCGGGCCCGTCGCCGACGGCGGCCTCCCAGCCGCGGTCGGCGGGCATGGGGGTGATGCCGTCCTCACCGGCGACCAGCATCCGCCACAGGTCCTCGGGGCTGCGCACGCCGCCCGGGTAGCGGCAGCCCATGCCGACGATCGCGATGGGCTCGGTGGCCGCCGCCTCCAGCTCGCTCACCCGCTGCCGCGAACGCTTCAGATCGGCGCTCGCTCGCTTGAGGTAGTCCCGGAGCTTCTGTTCCTTGTCCATGTCAACGCAACCCATCTGGAAGAAGACCGGCGGACGGCTGGCGGTCCGGCGGGGACACCGGGTGTTCGGGGCGGCCGTTCGGCGGGACGGCCGGGGTGTCGGGGGGGGGAGGGGGGAGAGCGGGGGCCGGCGGGGCCCGGCCGGTGCGGGAGTCACCCGCCGGGCGGACCGGGCCGTACACGGTGCCGGGGGTCGTCTGTCCGCGGCCGGTCCCCGGCGCCCTGCCGGGCGGGGACCGCCGCGGCGGCTCCTTCGCACCACGCGCGCAGCGCGCGTGCCGTGCACACCCTTCCGCAGACCATGGGCCCAGTCTCGGGCGGTACGTCTGCGGAAATCCCTAGTGTGTGGCGCCGGGGCGCGGGGCGGCCCGACGGACCTAGCAGCTGCCGGCGGCGGCCACCAGCCGGCTGTAGTCGCGGTCGCGGGAGGCCTGGCGCAGGTCGGACTCGACCATCATGCGCATCAGCTGCTCGAAGTCGACCTCGGGCTCCCAGCCCAGTTCCTTGCGGGCGTTGGTCGCATCGGCGCACAGCGTCTCGACCTCGGCGGGCCGCACCAGACCGGGGTCGATCACCACGTGGTCGCGCCAGTTCAGGCCCACGTGCTCGAAGGCGATGCGTGCGGCGTCGCGCACCGTGTGCATCCGTCCGGTGCCCACGACGTAGTCGCCGGGCTCCTCCTGCTGGAGCATCAGGTGCATGGCGCGCACGTAGTCGCCGGCGAAGCCCCAGTCGCGCTCGGCGTCCAGGTTGCCGAGGCTGACCTTGTCCATCAGGCCCAGCTTGATCTGGGCCACGGCCAGGGTGATCTTCCGGGTCACGAACTCGGCGCCGCGGCGCGGGGACTCGTGGTTGAAGAGGATGCCGGAGACGCCGTACATCCCGAACGACTCGCGGTAGTTGCGGGTGATGTAGTGGCCGAAGGTCTTGGCCACGCCGTACGGGCTGCGCGGGTGGAAGCGGGTGGTCTCGCTCTGCGGGCTCTCGACCACCTGGCCGAACATCTCCGAGGACGACGCCTGGTAGAAGCGGATCTGGCCCCTCGGGCCGCCGCCGGAGGACCGGCTGAGTCCGCTGACCATGCGGATGGCCTCGAGCATGCGCAGCACTCCGGTGCCGTTGACCTCGGTGACCAGTTCGGGCTGCTGCCAGGACATGGGGACGAACGAGACGGCCCCCAGGTTGTAGACCTCGTCGGGCTGGACCAGGTCGACCGCGGAGACCAGGCTGCCCTGGTCCATCAGGTCACCGTCCACGAAGGACAGGCCGGGGATCAGCTCGGCGATCCGGTCCCTTCGCGGATTGGCCTGGCCACGGCAGAGCCCCCATACCCGGTATCCCTGGCTCAGCAGGTGTTCCGCCAGGTACGAGCCGTCCTGTCCGGTGATTCCGGTGATCAGTGCGCGCTTGGACATCTTCTCTCTTTCCACCGCCACGGGGAGGACCGGTCGGCGGGAGTCCGCACCGCGCCCTCGGGCCGGAAGCGGCGGCCTTCGACGCGGGACGCGCACCCTCCGGCACACCGGCCGGAGGACCGGTGTGCCGGAGGGTGCGCAGCCTGCGCTGACTCACGAGCCGTCCTCGTGGCAGCCATGCAAGCACCGGAACGGCTAAGGAATTTCCGAGTCTTCGGGGGACGGGCGGACACCGGGAGCGCCTCCCCGGGCGCGGGGTCCTCGCCGGCTCACCGGTCGTTCTGCACCACGCCACGGGTGGAGCAGGTGACCGGTGAGCCGGACGGGAAGTCCCCGGGAGGGATGCCGGGGTGGTGTCCCCCGGGCGGCGGCGCGGGGACGGTACGGGGAGCGAGGGCGAGCCGCGAGACGATGCGGTACCGGTCTCCCCGGTAGAGCGAGTGGACGTACTCGACCGGGCGGTCACCGGTGTCGGTGGTGAGGCGTTCGAACAGCAGGGCGGGCGACAGCTCGGGCACTTCGAGCAGCTCCGCCTCCGCGCGGGTCACCACGGTGGGCTCGATGGACTGCACCGCCTCGCCGACCCGCACCCCGTGGCGGTCGCGGAAGTGCTCGTACAGATCGCCCTGTTCCAGTTCCTCCCGGGTCAGCTCCGGCACGAGGTCCGCCGGCAGGTGCAGGTACTCGATGGCCATGGGCGAGCCGTCGACCAGCCGGAGGCGGGCGACGTACCGGATCCGCGCCGCGGGCGAGACGCGCAGTCTGCGGCCCACCCGCGCGCCGGCCGGCAGGGTGCGCAGCTCCAGGACCCGGCCGGTCCACACACCCCTGGCCGGGGGCACGACGAAGGAGCTCCGCTCCGGGACGAGTTCCTGGGTGATCTTCTCGGCCGCGACGAACATGCCCCGGCCGTGCTCGCGCACCAGCAGTCCCGCGACCACGAGTTCGTCCACGGCGGCGCGCACCGTGGGCCGGGACACGCCGAGCCGGGCGCACAGGCTGCGTTCCGAGGGAATGGCGTCGCCGGGGCGCCGGGCCTCGATGAGCTCGAGGATCGCGTCGCGGACCCGCTCACGCTTGAGCACGGCGCCTGACGCGGCGGAATCGACCTCCATGCGGGACCCTCGTTCGTCGCCGGATCGGCGGGTCGTCGTGGCACTGGTACGGCTTCGACCATAACTGGTCCGCCGGCCGAGGGGGACCGTTGAAGAGCATCAAGTCCCGCGACTGCCAGGAGGGTTGACGGTCACATTGGTCTATGCCACCTTCATTCGACATCGACTGGTAAAGCCTCGGGGTCCAACTGGTCAATCCCGAGGGCCGTGCGTGTACCGCCGCTCGCCGTCCGTCCGTGCGCGTCCCGCGAGGGTCCGAGCCACCCCTCGCGCTCCATGGCGCGCGGCGGCACCCGCACACGCCGCACAGACGATCCACCGTGCGCCACCCCCACAGCGAAAGGAACACGGTTGACTTCCTCCCCCCTCCTGAAGGAGGGGGAATCCCACGGCTCGCGCCGTGGGGGTTTCTGCTTCATCGCCGACTGCCCGCCCGGAGTACTCCGTTGAGGCCTTACACCAGCTCCACAGACAGACACCGTCAGCCCGACGGCCAGGATGTTGCGTGCCGCGTTCACGTCCCGGTCATGGGTCGTCCCGCAGTCGCACGTCCAAGTGCGGACGTGCAGCGGCATCTTGTCCCGCAGGGTGCCGCAGGCGGAGCACAGCCCGGAGGAGGGGAACCACCGGTCGATCGCGATCACTTCGCGGCCGTACCACTGGGCCTTGCACTCCAGCATGCTCCGGAACTCGGCCCAGGCCGCGTCGCTGATGGCGCGGGCCGGCTTGCCGTTCTTCACCATGTTCCGGACGGCGAGGTCCTCGATCACGATCGTTTGGTCCTCACGAACGAGCCGAGTGGTGAGCTTGTGCAGGTGGTCGCGCCTGCGGTCGGCGATGCGGGCGTAGACCCCGGCCACCTTCCGGCGTGCCTTGGCCCGGTTCGCTCCGTCGCCCCCGGCCTTGCGGGCACGCTGCCGCTGGGCCCTGGCGAGACGGGCGCGGTCGCGCCGCTCGTGCCGGGGGTCGGCGACCTTCTCCCCGGTGGAGAGGGTCAGCAGGTGGTCGAGCCCGACGTCGACACCGACGGCCGTGTCGGTGGCCGGGAGCGGCTGAACTGTCGGGTCCTCGCCCAGCAGGGACACGTACCAGCGTCCGGCCGCGTCCTGCGGGACGGTCACCGTGGACGGCGACGCACCCTCGGGCAGCGGGCGGGACCGCACGATGTCCAGCGGCTGGGCCGTCTTCGCCGGCGTCAGCCGGCCGTCTTGGAACCGGAACGCGCTGGTGGTGTACTCCGCCGACTTCCGCGACTTCTTCCGCGACTTGAACCGCGGGTACCTGGCCCGCTTGCCGAAGAAGTGGGTCAGCGCCGTCTGGAGGTGGCGCAGGGCCTGCTGGAGCGGGACGGAGGAGACGTCGTTGAGGTACGCGAGTTCCTCGGTCTTCTTCCAGGCCGTCAGCATCGCCGACGTCTGGTTGCAGTTCACCCGCTCCGGCCGCGTCCACGCCTGAGTGCGGGCGGCGAGGGCCAGGTTGTGGACCTTCCGCACGCAGCCGAACGTGCGCGACAGCTCGGTCGCCCGCGCATCGGTCGGGTGGAGGCGGTACGTGA
Organism: Streptomyces sp. NPDC126497; assembly: GCF_040302425.1. Classification (NCBI taxonomy): domain Bacteria; kingdom Bacillati; phylum Actinomycetota; class Actinomycetes; order Kitasatosporales; family Streptomycetaceae; genus Streptomyces; species Streptomyces sp. NPDC126497. Next base: position 95,797 of record NZ_JBEORT010000012.1, on the reverse strand, counting down.
ACGCCCGCTTCACAGAGGTGGTCCGCACGGTTCACCTACCAGCCCATCAGTTTGTGACGAGCTGCCCGTGGTTTGGGGTGAGAGCCGGTCCGCCCCGGCGGCGAACCGGCTCTCACCGCCCCGCTCCGCGGGAGCTTCGTTTCTCCCCCGCAAGCGGGAGGTACCCCCACCCCCGGCTGAAGCCGGGGGTATCCGCAAAGGAGAGCACCGATGAGCACTCGTCCCACCGGCCTCCGCACCCGAGCGGCACTCGCACTGACCGCCCTGCTCGGCGGCGCCGCCCTGGCCGGCCTCCCCGCCACCACCGCCGCCGCCGCGGACGGCGCCCTCGCCGTCCAGTACCGCACCGGCTCCGGCGGGGCCACCGCCGACCAGAGCGAGCCCTGGTTCAAGGTCCGCAACACCGGCTCCGCCACCGTGCGGTTGAGCCAGGTGAAGATCCGCTACTACTTCAAGGCCGACTCCCCGGACGCCTCGTACCGCTTCGCCTGCTCCTGGGCGGTCAGGGGCTGCTCCGCCGTCACCGGCACGTTCGGGGCGCTCGCCCACCCCACGGCGACGGCCGACCGCTACCTGGAGATCGGGTTCACCGCGTCCGCCGGATCACTGGCCCCCGGCGCCGACACCGGGGACATGCAACTGCGCTTCCACCGGGCCGACTGGCGGACGCTGAGGCAGAGCGACGACTACTCCTTCGGCGGCGCCCAGACCTCGTACGCCGACTGGAACAAGGTCACCGCCCAGCTCGCCGGTGCCACGGTGTGGGGCACCGCCCCCGAGGGCAACGACCCCACCGACCCGACCGACCCGACCGACCCGCCGGGCGGCGGCCAGACCCTGTTCGACGACTTCGACTACACCTCGCACACCGACCCGGCGCTCTCCGCGCACGGCTGGAGCGTGCGGTCCAACTCCGGCGGCCCCGGGGTGCCCGGGGCGACCTGGGACCCGTCCAAGGTCACCTTCAGCGCCCCGGGCGGCAACTCGGTGATGAACCTGGAGACCTCCACGGCGGGCACCGGCACCTCCACCCGGCACACCGAGGTCCTCACCAGGAGCACGAAGTTCAGGAACGGCACCTACGCGGCCCGCGTGCGGTTCTCCGACACCCCGACGTACGGCCCCGACGGCGACCGCGTCGTCCAGACCTTCTTCACCATCAACGACCTCAAGGCCCCGATGGCCGACGACTACGCCGAGTACGACTTCGAGTACCTGCCCAACGGCGGCTGGGGCGAGCCGTCCAACATCCTCTACACGACCTCCTGGGAGACCTATGCCCCGGATCCCTGGCAGGCCGTCAACCAGCACAGCGAGAGCCGGCAAAGCTTCGCCGGCTGGCACGACCTGGTGGTGACCATCGACGACAGCGCCATCACCTACTACGTGGACGGCCGGCACTTCGGCACGCACGACGCCGCGTACCTGCCGGAGCGTCCGATGTCGATCAACTTCAACCAGTGGCTGATCGACCTCGAAGGCCAGACGTCGGCCACCCCCCGCGCCTACGACCAGCAGGTCGACTACGTGCTGCACGTCAAGGACCGGGTGCTCACCCCGGCCCAGGTGTCCGCGAGGATCGACGCGTACCGTGACGCCGGCACGTCCTTCGTGGACGAGGTCCCCGCTCCCTGAGCCCTCGCGCGGCGGCGTGATCCCCGCCAACCCGCCGGCCGGGTCCGCTCCGCGCGGACCCGGCCGCATTCCGGTGGGCGCCCGTCCGTTCCCCCCGCGTTCACACGACCTTCCGGGGCTTCCAGGGCCTCCACCGACGAGCCACGGGCCGGACCGGGGTCGCGGGACGGTGGTCACCCCATCGTGGGCAGTGCGCGGTGAGAGTGCCTTCACGGGGTAGAGGAGCTGCGATCAGTGACCGCTTTCCCGTGAGGAAGGGACATCCGGACATGACCGACGACGCCTACCTGGTCCTGCTCGACGACGCGGCCGGACCGCTCGGCGTCCCGCCGGCCGCCGTGGGGGAACTCGCCTGTCTGGACACGCCGGCGGTGCGGGCCTGGCTCGGCGCACAGGGGGTCACCGTCACCTCCCCCCGGTTGCGCCTCCTCCCGCCCGAGGAGACGGGGGCCATTCCGGAGGGCACCGAACGCCTTCCCGTTCCGCTCGGCGCCGAGGAGCTGAGCCGCCTGCGCGGTGAACTCACTCCCCCGGACCAGGCGCGGGTGGAGGAGGAACTGCTGGCCTACCGGTCCTGCACGAACGGACGGGACGGACTGCTGACGCGGGCGCTGGCCGCCGGGGTTCCGGCCCACCGGATCGCGGAACTGACCGGTGAGGACCTCACGACAGTGAAGGCGGCGGCCCACTGAGCGACGCGGCGTCCGGCCGCGGCGGGAAGCGGGAGCGACGCCGGTCTTGCCTGCGGCGGGTGTCCGGCGCAGGCTGGTCCCATGGGTGCGAGCCCGACGCTCATCACCTCCGTGCAGCGGGCCTTCCGGCTGCTGGAGGCGGTGAGCGCCCACCCGAACGGCGCGCCGGCGAAACAGCTGGCGCGGGAGACGGGGCTGCCCCTGGCCACGGCCTACCACCTGCTGCGCACGCTGGTGCACGACGGGTACCTGCGCAAGCTGGACGACGGCGGCTTCGTCCTGGGCGAACGGTTCCGGACCCTGCACACCACCGGCGGCGGCCAGGCGCTGCTCAGCCGGGTCAGGCCGGCGCTCACCGCGCTCCGGGACGAGCTGTCCACCGCCGCCTACCTCACCTTCTACGAGGACGGCGAGATCCGCGTCGCCGAGATCGTCGACGGCCCCCGCACCCCGCGGGCCGAACTCTGGGTGGGGTTCGAGGACGCCGGGCACGCCACCGCGCTGGGCAAGTCGGTGCTCCGGGAGCTCGACGACGAGGCTCGCAGGGAGTACCTCTCCCGGCACCCCCTCAACGACCTCACCCCGCGGACGATCACCACGGCCGAGGAGCTGGTGCGCCGGCTGGAGGCCAGCACCCTGGCCCCGGCCGTCACCGACCTGGAGGAGTACTCCCTGGGCACCGTCTGCATCGCGGTGCCGGTCTACAGCGGGGACACCCTGGGCTCGCTCGGCGTCTCCATGCCGAAGGACCGGCTGCACCGGCTCGACGAGGTCCGTGAGCGCCTCCTGCCGGCCGCCGGGCGGGTGACCCGGGGACTGTCGTTCACTATCTGAAAAGCACACCCTTGTGACGTTCGCAACGATCATCTTTCCTAATAAAGTCAGACATTACGGATGCGCGCACGCCGCGTAAAGGTGAGGACTGCGGACGACACATGAGTCACGCCCGTCAGCATGGACGCCACCCCTGGCCGATGCGGCAGTACCGGCGGGGGGCCCGCCACGCGTGGTCGCCCCGGGCTCGGGCCGTCGCGCACTGGGCGGCCGGCACGCCGGTGCTCTCCGTACTGATCGTCTTCCTGGTCGTGTCCGTCGACCTCGTCGGCGGGACGGGCAAGGTCTGGCTGCCGCTGCTCGCCGCCGGTCCGGCGCTGGCGGCGGCCACCAGCCGGCCGGCCGGGGTCCTCGCAGTGGGTCTCCTCGCCTCCCTCCTCGGCGCGGCGATCGGCGCCCGGCACGGCATGGCGGTCCCGGAGCTGGCCGTCGTACTCGCCGCGCTGGTGACCGTCGCCCTGGCCGGCACGCTCGCCAGCGCCCTGCGGGAACGCCGCGAGCGGGTGCTCGCCGCCGTCCGTTCCGTCGCGGAGACCGCGCAGCACGCCCTGCTCCTGCCGGTCCCGGAGACCGTCGGCCCCTTCCAGACGGCGGTCCACTACAGCGCCGCCGCGGCGGAGGCCCGGATCGGCGGTGACCTCTACGCCCTCGTCCCCACTCCGTACGGGGTCAGGATGATCGTCGGCGATGTGCGCGGCAAGGGACTGCCGGCCGTGGGGACGGCCGCCCTGGTGCTCGGTGTCTTCCGGGAGGCCGCCTACGACGAGCCCGATCTGCTGGACGTCGTCCGCCGGATCGAACGGAGCCTGGCCCGCAATCTCGGCCACGACGACTTCGTCACCGCCGTGGTCGCCGGCTACCCGGAGCCGGGACGGCTGGAGGTGGTCAACTGCGGACACGCTCCCCCGCTGCTGGTCCGCGGCACCGAGGTGGTGCCGGTGGACCCCGTCAGCCCGGCGCCGCCCCTGGGGCTGCGCGCCCTGTCGGACGAGTCCCCCGGCCTTCAGGTGGTGTCCTTCACCGAGGGGGACCAGCTGCTGTTCTACACCGACGGGGTCACCGAGGCCCGCGACGCCGACCGTGCGTTCTACCCGCTGGCCGAGGGCCTGGCCCGGCACCTGTGCGACGAGCCGGCCCGCACGCTCGCCGCGCTGCACCGGGAACTGCTGGACCACGTGGGCGGCCGGCTGCACGACGACGCGGCGCTGCTCCTGCTGCGCAAGCCCCCCGCCGCCGGAGCGGCGGACGCGGGCTCCCCCGTCGTCCTGCCGCTCACGGCGCGCCCGGAACCGGGCGCCGGCGGCGCCTTCGACGACCGTGAGGGCGCCGCCTAGGACCGGTCCGTCAGGACCGCTGGGCGGCGATCAGGCGCCGGTACCAGTGGTAGCTGTCCTTCGGGGTGCGCTCCTGGGTCTCGTAGTCGACCCGGACGATGCCGAAGCGCTTGTCGTAGCCGAAGGCCCACTCGAAGTTGTCGAGCAGCGACCACACGTAGTAGCCGCGCACGTCCACCCCCGCGTCGATCGCGGCCCGCAGCGCGGTGAGGTGGCCGCGCAGGTACGCCACCCGGTCGGCGTCGTGCACGGTGCCGTCGGCGCTCACCTCGTCGTCCTCGGCGGAGCCGTTCTCGGTGATGTGCACCGGCGGCAGGGCGTCGCCGTACTGCTCCTTCAGGTCCACCAGGAGGTCGGTGAAGGTGTCCGGGGCCACCGGCCAGCCCATCGCGGTGTGCCGGACGCCGGGCATCGCCGTCTCGGCGTAGCGGTTGTCGGTCGCCACGCGCAGGGCGGGGTCGCTCTCGCGGTACGGGGCGTCGGCGACGACGATCGGGCGGTAGTAGTTGACGCCGAGGAAGTCCAGCGGCTGATTGATCAGCTCCAGGTCGCCGTCGCGGCGGAAGTCCTGCCCGGTGATCAGCTCGCCCCAGGTGTCCTCCTCGGTGTCCGGGTAGCGCCCGGCGAGGATCGGCTCCGTCCACACCAGGTTGTGCAGGGTGTCGGCGCGCACGACGGCTTCCCGGTCGGCGGCGGAGCCGGTGGCGGGCAGGTGGTGGTCGAGGTTGAGGGTGATGCCGACCTCCCGGACCCCGGCGGACCGGAGCGCCCGGACGGCGAGTCCGTGGCCGACCAGCAGGTGGTGGGCGGCGGCCAGGGCGCCCCGGCCCTCGCGGGCGCCCGGCGCGTGGCGGCCCACCGAGTAGCCGAGGAAGGCGCTGCACCACGGCTCGTTGAGGGTGATCCAGCGGGGCACCCGGTCGCCCAGGCGCTCGGCGACGACGGCCGTGTACTCGGCGAACCGCTCGGCGGTCTCCCGCACCCGCCAGCCGCCCCGCTCCTCGAGGGCCTGGGGGAGGTCCCAGTGGTAGAGGGTGGCGGCGGGCTCGATGCCGGCGGCGAGGAGCTCGTCGACCAGGCGGGAGTAGAAGTCCAGGCCCTTGGGGTTCACCGGGCCGGCGCCGTCGGGCACGATCCGCGGCCAGGCGATGGAGAAGCGGTACGAGCCGACGCCGAGGTCGCGCAGCAGGGCCACGTCCTCGGGGTAGCGGTGGTAGTGGTCGCAGGCGACGTCGCCGGTGTCGCCGTTCGCCACCAGGCCGGGAGTGTGGCTGTAGGTGTCCCAGATCGACGGGCCTCGGCCGTCCTCGTGCACCGCGCCCTCGATCTGGTACGAGGCGGTCGCGGCGCCGAAGACGAAGCCGGGCGGGAAACGGGGGAAGTCGCTCATGCGTGTCGGTCCATCCCGGTGGGTGCGGTGGTGATCACTTGACGGAGCCCCCGGTGATGCCGGCGGCGATGTACTTCTGGGCGAGGACGAGCAGGATCGCGGCCGGGACGGCGGAGAGCACGGACGCGGCCATCACCGAGCCCCAGTCGCCGACGTGGGCGCCGATGTACTGGTAGATGCCCAGTGTGACCGGCTTGACGTCGTCGGTGGTGTTCAGGGTGAGCGCGAACATGAAGTCGCTCCACGCGAACAGGAACGCGAACAGGCCGGAGGTGATCAGCGAGTTGCGGCTCATCGGGAGGACCACCCGCAGGAAGACCCGCACCGGTCCGGCGCCGTCGATCTCGGCGGCCTCGATGACCTCGCCCGGGATGGACACCATGAAGGAGCGCATCAGGACGATGGAGAACGGGATGCCGAGCGAGGCGTCCGCGAGCATCAGGCCGAAGTAGGAGTTCACCAGGCCCAGGTCGACGTAGGAGTTGTAGAGGGCGTTGGCGATGACGATGCCCGGCACCATCTGGGTGATCAGGGTGCCGAAGACGATGGTGCGCGAGCCGCGCAGGCCGAACCGGGCCAGACCGTAGGCCGCCGGTGCGGAGATCGCCAGGCAGATGGCGACGGCGCCGAACGAGACCAGCAGCGAGGTCAGCAGGTGACCGCCCTGGTCGGTGACGGCCTTGGAGAACCCGGAGAGGTCCAGGCCGCCCGGCACCGGGTCGACCTGGAGCAGGCCCGACTCGGGCTGGAGCGCCGTGTTGAGCATCCAGTACAGCGGGAAGAGCATCACGCCCAGGACGAGCACGCCCGCGACGGTGGAGCCCCAGCGGCGCCGGGAGGCGGTGGGAGTGTGAGCGGCCATGTCGGTCACTTCCCCTCGGTGCGGTTGGCCCGCAGGTAGAACACCGCGAACACCGCGGAGATGAGAATGAGGACGTTGCCGACGACCGCGCCGGCGCCGAAGTCCAGCTCCACGAAGGAGTTCTGGTAGGTGAGCGTGCCCAGGGTCTGGGTGGCGTCGGCGGGTCCGCCGTCGGTGAGGGCGAGGATCAGGTCGAGGATCTTGACCGTCGACATGAAGCCGAGCACCAGGACGACCGTGATCACCGGCTTGAGCATCGGCAGGGTGACGGAGCGGAAGGTCCGCCAGCCCGAGGCGCCGTCCAGGGCGGCCGCCTCGTACAGCTCCTTGGGGATCTCCTGGAGGCCGCCGTAGAGGATGACCATGTTGAACGGGATGCCGATCCAGACGTTGACCAGGATCACCGAGAGCAGCGCCAGGTCGGGGCTGGTCAGCCACGGGGTCTGACCGCCCAGGCCCAGGGTGTCCAGGAACGTGTTGAGCACGCCGGTGTCCTGGTCGAGGATGCGGCGCCACACGATGCCGGACACCACCATGGGCACCAGCCAGGGCAGCAGGATCAGCGACCGCAGGACGCCGCCGAGGGGGAACCTGCGGTTGAAGAAGACGGCGAGGGCGAGGCCGATGCAGAACTGGCCGAGCAGGGAGCCGGCGGTGAAGACGAGGGTGTGCCACAGGGCCTTGCCGAACAGGACGTCCTGGAAGACGGACGACCAGTTGTCGGTGCCGTTGAAGGGTGCCTCGCCGGTGAAGAACGTCTTCGGCGTGTAGTGCTGGAAGCTCATCACGACGTTGCGGACGAGCGGGTAGCCGAAGAACAGCAGCATGAAGGCGACGGCGGGGGCGACGAAGCCCCACTGGGCGAGTCTGCGGCGCAGTCGCTGCCGGGCCGGGTCCGGCGCGGCGCCCTTCCCGGAGGTCTTCGCGGACACCGGAGCGGTGACGGTGGACGTGGTCATGTGCGCGTACCTCAGTTCCCGCTCGTGGCGCGCTGCTGGGCGCGCCGCAGGGCGGCCTCGCTGGACTGGCCGGTCAGGGCGGACTGGAAGGCGCTCTGCAGGGCGAGCGACACGCCCGACCAGCCGGCGCCGAGCTTGGCGGTGCGGGACCGGGCGGCGGCGACCTGGTCGGCCAGCGCGTCCAGCTCGGGCACCTCCTCGCGCCACTTCGCGGCGGCCTTCTCGTTGGCCGGGACCATCCAGCTGTTCAGGGCGTAGGTGAGCTGTTCCTTCTCGCTCGTCAGGCAGGCGACGATCCGTCCGGCCGTCCTCTCGCGCTCGGTGTCGCCGGTGCGGGGCACGGTGAGCACGGCCCCGCCGAGCGGTCCCACCGAGTCGGCGCCCGCCTCGGGGACGGGGATCTGCGCGATCCCCCAGTGCAGCGACTTCTTGGTGTTGAGGGTCTCGACCTGCCACGGTCCGTTGATCATCATCGCGGCGTTCCCGGCCATGAACTGGTCGTTCACGTCGGCCTGCGTCCAGTTGACCGTGGACTTGGACAGCGACCCGTCCTGGAGCAGCGCCTTCCAGTAGTCGAGCGCCTCGACGACCCGGGGGCCGTCGAGGTCCGTCTCGTCACCGCCGTTGGACCACATGAAGGGCGTGAACTGGAAGACGCCGTCCTCGGCGCCGCCCGCGCTGAGCGCCAGGCCGTACCGCTTGCCCTCGGTGAGCCTCTTCGCCGTCTGCCGCAGTTCGTCCCAGGTGGTGGGCACCCGCACGCCCGCCTCGTCCAGGACGTCCTTGTTGTAGAAGAGGGCGAGGGTGTTCACGGAGCGGGCCGCTCCGTAGTACGTGCCCTGGTAGGAGCCGAAGTCGACGATGCCCTCGGGGACGTCGTCGGTGGCGAGGCCCAGGGAGCGCAGGTCGACGAGGCCGCCGGCGTCGGCGAAGGTCGGCATCTCGGAGGCGTCGAACTGCACGATGTCCGGCAGCGACTTCGACGAGGCCATGCGCAGGGCCTTCGTCATCACCTGCGAGGCGGGGACGCTCTGCTGCTCGACGCGTACGCCCAGCTGCTTTCCGCAGCGGGCCATCGCCTCGGCGTCCCAGCGGTGGTAGGTCTCGTCGGTCGAGGAGTTCATCACGGTGTACACGTCGCTGTCGCGCTGCTGTGCGCAGCCGGTCAGCGCCGCTCCGGCGATGAGGACGGAGACGGCGGCGAACGACGTGACGGCTCCGCGCGAACGTCCGCGTGCGCGGTGTGCGGCGACCGGGGGATGTGCTGTCACGGTGGGTGCCCTTGTGTGGGACCGGCCCAGCGGGGCGCTGAGCTGGTGACTCTTGCGGAGGGGTGGTGAAGCGCTTCGACTGGTGGCGGCTTCCGCCGGGGTGTTGCCTGGCGCTGCACCGGGTGTAATTTGTTTTGCCTGATTACTAATACGCCAGCGGAAGCCGGTCGCGCTAGACCCCCAGCGATAAGATCTGCTTGCGCCAAGGCGTGACAGGTTCTGCGTCTCCTGTCATAGTTCCTGGTCAGAGGCTTTCTCCCGGGTCTCTGCCGCCCTCCCCCTCCGAGGAAGACCATGAAATTCACCGACGGCTTCTGGCGCATCCGTGACGGCGTCCAGATCTCGTACGCCACCGAAGTGCGTGATGTGCGCCCGGAATCGAAGCGCTTCACCAGCTACGCCGCCGTGAAGAAGGTGACCCGCCGGGGCGACACCTTGAACGCGCCGCTGATCACGGTCGAGTGCTTCTCCCCCGCCGAGGGCGTGATCGGCGTGCGGGTCACCCACCACGCGGGCAAGTACCGGCCGGGCCCCGACTTCGCCCTCGCCGGGGACGCGGACGGCGCGGGGACGGTACGCCGGGACGGCACCGTCACCGAGCTGACCAGCGGGCCCCTGACCCTGCGCCTGGACGGGGACGGTCCCTTCGGGCTGTCCTTCCACGACGCGGACGGACGCGAGCTGACCCGCGCCGGCGCCAAGAGCACCGCCTTCGCCACCACCGGCGAGGGAGCCCACCACGTGCTGAGCCGGCTGTCGCTCGGTGTCGGCGAGCAGGTCTACGGCCTGGGCGAGCGCTTCACCCCGTTCGTCAAGAACGGCCAGACCGTCGACGTCTGGCAGGCCGACGGCGGCACCAGCAGCGAGCAGGCCTACAAGAACGTCCCGTTCTACCTCTCCTCCCGCGGCTACGGCGTCTTCGTCAACCACCCCGGCGCCGTCTCCTTCGAGATCGGCTCCGAGTCCGTCGGGCAGGTCCAGTTCAGCGTCGAGGACCAGGCGCTGGAGTACTACGTCGTCGCGGGCCCCACCCCGAAGGAGGTCCTCGGCCGCTACACGGCCCTCACCGGACGCCCGGCCCTGCCCCCGGCCTGGTCGTTCGGCCTGTGGCTCAGCACCTCCTTCACCACGTCGTACGACGAGGCGACGGTGACGTCGTTCGTCGACGGCATGGCCGAGCGCGGCATCCCGCTGTCGGTGTTCCACTTCGACTGCTTCTGGATGCGCGAGTACCAGTGGTGCGACTTCCAGTGGGACCCGGACGTCTTCCCCGACCCGGAGGGCATGCTGGCCCGGCTCAAGGAGAAGGGCCTGCGGATCAGCGCCTGGATCAACCCGTACATCGCGCAGAAGTCCCCGCTCTTCGACGAGGCCGCGTCCCTCGGGCACCTGGTGCGCCGCCCGAACGGCGACGTGTGGCAGTGGGACCTGTGGCAGGCCGGCATGGGTCTGGTCGACTTCACCAGCCCCGACGCCCGCGCCTGGTTCCAGTCGAAGCTCAAGCCGCTGCTCGACCAGGGGGTGGACAGCTTCAAGACGGACTTCGGCGAGCGCATCCCCACCGACGTCGTCTGGCACGACGGCTCCGACCCCGAGCGGATGCACAACTACTACACGCACCTGTACAACCGGACGGTGTTCGAGCTCCTGGAGAAGGAGCGCGGGCAGGGCGAGGCGGTGCTCTTCGCCCGCTCCGCGACCGCCGGCGGGCAGCAGTACCCGGTGCACTGGGGCGGCGACTGCTGGTCGTCCTTCGAGGCGATGGCCGAGTCGCTGCGCGGCGGGCTGTCCCTGTCGCTGAGCGGTTTCGGCTTCTGGAGCCACGACATCGGCGGCTTCGAGGGCACGCCCGTCCCCGAGGTGTTCAAGCGCTGGCTCGCCTTCGGCCTGCTCTCCTCGCACAGCCGGCTGCACGGCTCCACGTCGTACCGGGTGCCGTGGGAGTTCGGCGAGGAGGCGGTCGACGTCGCCCGGCGGTTCACCCTGCTCAAGCACCGCCTGATGCCGTACCTGTACGGCGCCGCCGTCGAGGCCCACCGCACGGGCGTCCCGGTGATGCGGCCGATGGTGCTGGAGTTCCCGCACGACCCGGCGTGCCGCCCGCTCGACCGCCAGTACATGCTCGGCCCCGACCTGCTGGTCGCGCCGGTGTTCAGCGAGGACGGCGAGGTGGAGGTCTACCTGCCCGAGGGCACCTGGACGCACCTGCTGAGCGGCGAGCGGGTCACCGGCCCGTGCTGGCGCACCGAACGGCACGGCTACGACAGCCTTCCGCTCTACGTCCGCGAGGGTGCCGTGCTGCCGCTGGCCGGGGACGACTCCCGGCCCGACGGCGACTGGCTGGACGCCCCGGTCCTGCTCGTGCACCCCCCGGCCGCGGCCGACTACGCGGCCGAGGTCACCGTGCCGGACACGGCGGGGCTCGTGGCCGCGACGTTCCGGGTCCGGCGGGACGGCGACGTCCTGCGGGTCGCCGCCTCCGGGACCGACCGCCCGTTCACGGTGCGCGTGGCCGGCGGGGCTGAGGCACGGGGCACGGGCGAGGTGACGCTGCAACTGGGGTGAGCGGGTCACGCATCCGGGTGACTGCCCGGGCCGTGGCCGGGTCCCGCGAGGGGGGTCGGTGAGAGGACCGCGGGTTCCTCACCGGCCTCCAGCAGGGTGTCCGCCGCGCCCACGATCAGCGGGTCCGGCTTGCCCAGGGCGCCGTGGTCCTTCGCCGGATAGTCGCAGCGGTCGAGGAGGCTGCGCATGGCCTCCAGCCGGCCCCGGCGCTTGTCGTTGTTCTTCACGACCGTCCACGGAGCGTGGGGCGTGTCCGTCGCCCGGAACATCTCGACCTTGGCCTTGGTGTAGTCGTCCCAGCGGTCGAGCGAGGCGAGGTCCATCGGCGACAGCTTCCAGCGGCGCACCGGATCGACCTGGCGGATCGCGAACCGGGTCCGCTGCTCGGCCCGGGACACGGAGAACCAGAACTTCACCAGCATGATGCCGTCGTCGGTGAGCAGCCGCTCGAACAGGGGCGCCTGCTCGAGGAACTGGTGGTACTCGGCGTCCGTGCAGAACCCCATGACCCGCTCGACGCCCGCGCGGTTGTACCAGGAGCGGTCGAAGAAGACGATCTCCCCGCGGGACGGCAGGTGGGCCACGTAGCGCTGGAAGTACCACTGGCCCGCCTCCCGCTCGGTCGGCTTCTCCAGGGCGACCACGCGGGCGCCACGGGGGTTGAGGCGTTCCGTGAAGCGCTGGATGGTGCCGCCCTTGCCGGCCGCGTCCCGTCCCTCGCAGAGCACGACGACGCGCTGCCCCGTGTCCTTCACCCACCGCTGCATCTTCAGCAGCTCGATCTGCAGGATGCGCTTGGTCCTGTCGTAATCCGCCCGCTTGATCCTGCGGTCGTAGGGGTGGTTCTCCCGCCAGGTCTCGATCGGGGTGCCGTCGGCGTCGAGCAGCACGGGCCGCTCCGGACGCCGGTCGTCCACCTCCAGCCCGTCGAGCAGGTCGTCGCCGTTCCCGCCGGACCCGGTCCCCGTCCGGCCGTCCGGCGCGTCCGCGTGTTCGGCCGTCACGTCGTCTCCCGCCGCTTCGCGAGTGCGCTACAAGAAGGGTATGCCCACCGGGTGGTTCGCGGTGATTCGACCGCTTTTCCGGGGAAGGAACAGGACCAGGCGGAGCGCGGGCGCGGGCAGCGCCTTCCGTCCGTGTTGGGGCATCGCATACAGGCACCGGTACCCAGAAGAAGGGGACACACGACGTGCGGATCGATCTCAGTGGCCGGACGGCGCTGGTCACCGGCTCCACCCAGGGCATCGGCGCGGCGATCGCCACCGGGCTGGCGCGGGCGGGCGCCCGGGTCGCGGTCAACGGGCGTTCCGCCGGGCGCGTGCGGGACAGTGCCGCCGCCCTCGAGCGGGAGGTGCCCGGCGCCGACGTGGTGCCGGTCGCGGCGGACGTGACCACCGAGGCGGGCGCCGAGCGGGTCGCCGAGGCGCTGCCGCAGGTGGACATCCTCGTCAACAACCTCGGCGTCTTCGGTTCGGCGGACCCGCTGGAGATCACCGATGACGAGTGGCGGCGCTACTTCGAGGTGAACGTCCTGGCCGCGGTGCGGCTGACCCGGCTCTTCCTGCCCGGCATGACCGGGCGCGGCTGGGGACGCGTCCAGTACATCGCCAGCGACTCGGCGATCGTCACTCCCGCCGAGATGATCCACTACGGGATGTCCAAGACGGCGCTGCTCGCGGTGGGCCGGGGATTCGCCAAACAGGCGGCGGGCACGGGCGTCACGGTGAACTCGGTCGTCGCCGGGCCCACCCACACCGGCGGGGTGGAGGACTTCGTCCGCGAGCTGGTCGGCCGCGAACTCCCGTGGGACGAGGCGCAGCGCGCCTTCATGCGCGAGCACCGGCCGCAGTCGCTGCTGCAGCGGCTGATCGAGCCGGAGGAGATCGCCCACATGGTCGTCTACCTCAGCTCGGAGCAGGCCTCCGCGACCACGGGCGGGGCGCTGCGCGTCGACGGCGGTTACGTGGATTCGATCCTGCCCTGAGGACGTGTCCCGGGAGCGGGCGGTGGTCAGCGGAGCAGCTGGACGAGGGCGACGGTGCCGATCGTGACGATGAGGGCGCGCAGCACCGCGGGGCTGAACCTGCGGCCGGTCCTCGCTCCGAGCTGACCGCCCAGGGCGGATCCGGCCGCGATCAGCGCGACGGCGGTCCAGTCGAAGTCGGCGACGAAGAGGAAGAAGGCCGCGGCGACCGTGTTGACGATCGCCGCGAGCACGTTCTTGACGGCGTTGAGGCGTTGCAGCGGCTCGTCGATGAGCAGACCCATCAGGGAGATGTAGACGATGCCCTGGGCGGCGGAGAAGTAGCCGCCGTAGACGCTGGCCAGGGTCAGGCCGGCGGACAGCGGCCATCCGCCGTCACGGCGGGAGGAGTGCCCCTTCGCGCGTCGGCTGCGCACCTTCCTGGCGATCAGGGGCTGGAACGCGACGAGGACGAGGGCGAGTCCCACCAGGGTCGGCACGATGGCCTCGAACGCCTCGGCGGGCAGGGCCAGCAGGAGCGTCGCGCCGCAGAGCCCGCCCAGCGCGGCGCCGACCCCGAACCTCTTCACGCGCCGGCCCTGACCGGCCAGTTCCCTGCGGTAGCCGATGGCGCCGCTGACGGAGCCGGGGATCAGCCCGAGCGCGTTGGAGACCGTGGCGGTGACGGGGGACAGTCCGGTGGCGAGCAGCACCGGGAAGGTGACCAGCGTCCCCGAGCCGACGACCGCGTTCATGGCGCCGGCGCCGACGCCCGCCGCGAAGACGCCGAGCATCTCCGGCGGCGTCATGCCGCGGCTCCGGCCGTGTCGTCGCCGTCCGGTGGCGCCTGGTGCCGGCCCTGGTGCGAGGAAACGTTCATGTGAGGACGCTAGCCTGCGCGTCCTCCGGCGATCACCGAAGGGTCCCCGCCGGTGCGCGGCGGGCGGGAGGCCGGACGTCGGGCGGGTCCCGGCGGTGGTGCCGTGCTGGCCCGCGGCACCAGCCGGGTCGGGACGAGCGTGGTGCCCCGTTCCGGGCCGCCCTGGCGCATCTTGCTCAGCACCGCCTGCACGCAGAGCCGCCCCACCTCGGCGAAGTCCTGGTGGACGGTGGTCAGCGGGGGCAGGAAGGAGGAGGCCTCGGGGATGTCGTCGAAGCCGATGACGCTGACGTCCTCGGGCACGCGCCGGCCGTGTTCGTGCAGGGCGCGCAACAGGCCCAGCGCCATCTGGTCGTTGGCGGCGAAGACGGCCGTGCACTCGTCGCGGGCGGCGAGTTCGAGGCCGGCCCGGTAGCCCGAGTCCGCCGACCAGTCGCCCCGGACGAGGGGCGGCGGCACCCGTCCGGCCTCGGTGAGCGCGGCGCGCCAGGCGTCCGTGCGGCGCTGCGCGGCGAACGAGTCCTCGGGGCCGCCCAGGTGCCACACCGTGCGGTGGCCGAGGCCGAGCAGGTGCTGCACGGCGGCGCGGGTGCCCCCGGCCTGGTCGGTGTCGACGACCGTGTAGTGGTCGCCGGCATCGGAGTCGACGACCACGACCTGGACGTGCGGCGGGAGTTGGACCATCGCCGCGTCCAGCAGGTGGACCTCCATGATGACGATGACGGCGTCGACGGCGAGTTCCTCCAGCCGGGAGAACGCCCCGCGCACCTCGTCCTGGGTCGGCACGGCGACCGGCAGCAGGGTCACGGCGTAGCCCTCGTGCGCGGCGGAGGTGGCGATCGCCTCCAGGGTGCGCACATTGCCGGTGGTGGACAGGGTGAAGGTGATGACGCCGATGGTGCGGAACTCACCGCGCTTGAGGGCGCGGGCCGCGCTGTTGGGCCGGTAACCGAGCTCCTTCATCGCGGCCAGCACCTGGCGGCGGGTCTCCTCGGTCACCCCCGGGTAGCCGTTGGACACGCGGGAGACGGTCTGGGACGAGACCCCCGCCAGGCGGGCCACGTCGGCCATGGAGGCCGTGGTCCGGGCGCCGCCCCGGGTGCGCCGCGCGCCGCCGCCGGCCGCGGCGGGGCTAGGTGTGCTCGCCGGCGTTCTCTCGGCCGTGTCCACTCGCCGTCAGCCGCCTTCCTGTCACTGCCTGCGTCACGGTTTCCCCAGGGAACCCTTGACCGTCCTCAGGAGGGCAGTGTAGACATTCCGCCATCCGATGTTTACGTAAACATAACAGCTCGGCAGCGCTTCGCGGGGGTCGATGTTTACGCAAACATCATGTACAGGGGGCATGCCGTCCGGCTCACGCGCCGGGCGGCCGCCGGCCCGGAACGGTGACGAGCGAGGAACGACATGACGACGCTGCAACCGCCGGTGGACGCCGAGCCGAGGCCGGCGCCTCCCCCGGCGCGACGGGACCGCCGCTCCTGGACGGGGTGGGGTTTCATCGGTCCCTTCGTGGCCGTGTTCGCACTGGTCTTCCTGGCGCCGATCGCGTACTCGGTCTACCTGAGCCTCTTCCGCGACCAGCTCATCGGCGGGACCACCTTCGTCGGCCTCGACAACTACGAACAGGCGCTCCAGGACGACCGCTTCTGGGCGGCCCTCGGCCGGGTCTCGCTCTTCCTGTGCGTCCAGGTGCCGATCATGCTCGGCATCGCGCTGCTGGTGGCGCTGGCCCTGGACAGCGGCCGGCTCTACGGCAAGGGCTTCTTCCGCATCACGATCTTCCTGCCGTACGCGGTGCCCGCCGTGGTCGCCACCCTCATGTGGGGCTTCATGTACGGCACGAAGTACGGCCTGGTCGGCGACATCAACGGGGCGTTCGACGTCTCGCTGCCCGACCCGCTCTCCCCCGACCTGGTGCTGGCCTCCATCGGCAACATCGTCACCTGGGAGTTCGTCGGCTACAACATGCTGATCTTCTACTCGGCGCTGCGCGTCATCCCGAACTCGCTGTACGAGGCGGCGGAGATCGACGGCGCCGGACAGGTCCGCGTGATCACCGCGATCAAGCTGCCCGCGATCCGGGGCGCCCTGGTCATCGCGACGATCTTCTCCATCATCGGCAGCTTCCAGCTGTTCAACGAGCCGAACATCCTGCGTCCGCTCGCCCGCAACGCCCTCACCACCGACTACACGCCGAACTTCTACACGTACTCGCTGTCCTTCAACGGCCAGCAGCACAACTACTCCGCGACGGTGGCCATCATCATGGGCCTGATCACGATGGTGATCGCCTATGTCGTGCAGCTGCGCGGCATGCGCAAGGGAGCGTGACCCGATGAGCAGCCCTCTCACCACCGCCGCCCCGGCCGCACCCGTCAAGGCCTCCGGTCCCGGCCACGGCGCGCCACGGCTGCGCGGGACGCGCAGGCACTCCGCCGACAGGCCCAGGCGCAGCGTGCTGCTGACCGTGCTGACCTCCCTGGTCGTCGTCTACACCGTGGTGCCGCTGATCTGGCTGGTCGTCAACGCCACCAAGACGCAGGCGGGTCTCGCCGACTCGTCCGGGATGTGGTTCGCCGACGACTTCGCACTGTGGGACAACGTCCGCGACACGTTCACCTACCACGACGGCATCTTCACGCGCTGGCTGCTGAACACCCTGTTGTACGTGGTGCTGGGCGCGGGCGGGGCCACCCTCCTCGCGGTCCTCGGCGGCTACGCGCTGGCGAAGTTCGACTTCCCCGGCAAGCGCGGCGTCTTCGCCACGGTCATCGGCGCGGTGGCGGTGCCCGGCACGGCCCTCGCGGTGCCCACCTTCCTGATGTTCAGCGAGATGGGCCTGACCGACACCCCGTGGGCGGTGATCATCCCCTCGCTGGTCTCGCCGTTCGGCCTGTACCTGATGTGGGTGTTCGCCACCGAGGCCATCCCCACCGAACTCCTCGAGGCCGCCCGCATCGACGGGGCCGGCGAGGCGCGCACCTTCTTCACCGTCGCCCTGCCGTTGCTCGCCCCCGGCATCGTGACCGTGCTGCTGTTCACCACGGTCGCCACCTGGAACAACTACTTCCTGCCGCTGATCATGCTCAAGGACCCGGACTGGTACCCGCTGACGCTCGGCCTGAGCGCGTGGAACTCCCAGGCCGAGACCGTCGGCGGCGAGGTCGTCTTCAACCTGGTGATCACCGGTTCGCTGCTCACCATCCTGCCGCTCATCGCCGCGTTCCTGCTGCTCCAGAAGTACTGGCAGTCGGGGCTCGCCGCGGGCAGCGTCAAGGAGTGACCGCGCGGCTCCCCGGCCGCCTCCCCCGCAACCCCCACCCCGTTCCGCCCCGCTCACGAAGAACCCGTCCCGCCCACGAAGAAGTGGAAGCACCCTCATGCGCAGAAACACCGGCCGCCTGCTGCGCGGCATCGCCCTGCTGTCCGCCGTGGCCCTGGGCGCCACCGCCTGCGGCGGTTCCGACGACTCCACCGACGAGGCGGTCTCCGCCTCGGACGTCCAGGCGGCCCTGAAGAAGGGCGGCACGGTGACGGTGTGGTCCTGGGAGCCCACGCTGAAGACGGTCGCCGCCGACTTCGAGAAGAAGTACCCGAAGGTCAAGATCAACCTCGTCAGCGAGCGGTCGGGCGACAAGCACTACACCGCGCTGTCGAACGCGGTGTCGGCCGAGAAGGGCGTCCCGGACGTCGCGCAGGTCGAGTACTTCGCGGTGAACCAGTACGCCCTCGGCAAGGGCCTCACCGACCTGGCCCCCTTCGGCGCCGACAAGCTGGCCTCCCGGTACACGCCCGGTCCGTGGAACGCCGTGAGCGAGGGCGAGGCGGTCTACGGCCTGCCGATGGACTCCGGCCCGATGGCGATGTTCTACAACAAGAAGGTCTTCGACAAGCACGGGATCGACGTCCCGACCACCTGGGACGAGTACGTCGACGCCGCGCGCAAGCTGCACAAGGCCGATCCCAAGGTCTACATCGCCAACGACGCCGGCGACGCCGGCTTCACCACCAGCCTGCTGTGGCAGGCCGGTGCGCGTCCGTTCAAGGTCGACGGCACCGACGTGAAGATCGACTTCAGTGACGCGAAGGCCAAGAAGTACACCGACACCTGGCAGAAGCTCATCGACGAGAAGCTCCTCGCCCCGGTCAACGGCTGGACCGACGAGTGGTACAAGGGCCTGGGCGACGGCACCATCGCCACCCTGACCACCGGTGCCTGGATGCCCGCCAACTTCGTCAGCGGCGTGCCGAACGCGGCCGGCGACTGGCGCGCGGCCCCGATGCCGGCCTGGACGAAGGGCGACAAGGCCAGCGCGGAGAACGGCGGCAGCTCGCTGACCCTGCCCTCGCTCGGCAAGAACAAGGCACTCGCCTACGCCTTCGTGGAGTACGCGAACTCCGGCGACGGCGTCCGGACCCGCGTCGAGCAGGGCGCCTTCCCTGCCACCAAGGCGGAACTGCAGTCCGCCGACTTCCAGAGCACCGAGTTCGACTACCTCGGCGGCCAGCAGGCGAACAAGATATTCGCCGAGTCCGCCGCGAACGTCGCCAGCGACTGGACGTACCTGCCGTTCCAGCAGTACGCCCACTCGATCTTCAACGACACGGTCGGCAAGGCCTACGTCTCGGACACCACGCTCGCGGACGGTCTGAAGGCCTGGCAGGACGCCTCGGTGAAGTACGCCGAGGAGCAGGGATTCACCGTCGAGAAGTAGGACGGCACCAGACGCAGGGCGGCGCGGGCGGACTCCGCGCCGCCCCCGTGCACCACACCCCGGAAGGACCGCCATGATCTCCACCCTCCTGTCCCGCACGGGCGGGGCGGACGGTGCCCCCGCCCCCCGCCTCGTCTACGGCGCCGACTACAACCCCGAGCAGTGGCCCCGCACCGTGTGGGAGGAGGACGTCCGGCTGATGCGGGAGGCCGGCGTGAACCTCGTGTCGCTGGGGATCTTCTCCTGGGCCCGGCTGCAACCGGCCGAGGACACCTGGGACTTCGCCTGGCTCGACGAGGTGATGGACCTGCTGCACGAGGGCGGCGTCGGCGTCGACCTCGCCACCGCCACCGCCTCCCCGCCGCCCTGGCTCACCACGGCCCACCCGGAGATCCTCCCGGTCACGGCCACCGGCGAGACGCTGTGGCCGGGTGCGCGCCAGCACTGGCGTCCCACCTCCCCCGTCTTCCGCCGGTACGCGCTGCGCCTGGTCCGGGAGCTGGCGACCCGCTACGCCGGCCACCCGGCGCTCGTCGCCTGGCACGTCAACAACGAGCTGGGCTGCCACAACGTCTACGACTACTCCGACGACGCGGCCCGCGCCTTCCGCGACTGGCTGCGCGCCCGCTACACCACGGTGGAGGCGCTCAACACCGCCTGGGGCACGGCGTTCTGGTCACAGCGGTACACCGACTGGGAGCAGATCCTGCCCCCGCGGCTGGCCGCCTCCCACCCCAACCCCACCCAGCAACTGGACTTCAAGCGGTTCTCCTCGGACGCCCTGAAGGAGCATCTGCGCGCCGAGCGGGAGATCCTGCGGGAGCTCACGCCGGACGTCCCCGTCACCACCAACTTCATGGTGATGGGCAACACCAAGGGCATGAACTACGCGGACTGGGCCGACGAGATCGACTTCGTCTCCAACGACCACTACGTCCACCCCGGCCCGCAGGACCGCGACGAGCTGTCCTTCTCCGCCAACCTCACCAGCGGCATCTCCGGCGGGCGGCCCTGGTTCCTGATGGAGCACTCCACCAGCGCCGTCAACTGGCAGCCCGTCAACGTGGCCAAGCGCCCGGGCGACCTGGCCCGCGACTCGCTGCTGCACGTCGCCCACGGAGCGGACGCGGTCTGCTTCTTCCAGTGGCGGCAGTCGGCGGCGGGCGCCGAGAAGTACCACTCGGCGATGGTCCCGCACGCCGGCGCGGACAGCGAGCTGTTCCGCGCGGTGACCGCGCTCGGCGACACCCTGAAGGTCCTCGCCCCGGTCGCCGGGTCCGAGCGGGAGGCCGCCCGGGTCGGCATCCTCTACGACTGGGAGTCGTGGTGGGCGAGCGAGCAGGACTCCCACCCCACCTCCCTGCTCGACTACCGGCAGGAGGCGCTCGACTGGTACTCGGCGCTCCTCTCCCTCGGCATCCGTGCCGACCTCGTCACCACCCGCGCCGACCTCTCCCGCCACCAGGTGCTGATCGCCCCGGTGCTGCACATGGTCCCCGCCGACCTGGCGAAGACCCTCACCCGGTACGCCGAACAGGGCGGCCATCTGATCACCACGTACTTCTCCGGTGTCGTCGACGAGCACGACCACGTCTGGCTCGGCGGCTATCCGGGCGCCCTGCGGGACCTGCTGGGCATCCGCATCGAGGAGTTCGGACCGCTGCTCGCCGGTGACGGTGTGGAGCTCGACGACGGCACGACCGGCGTCCTGTGGACCGACCGGATCACCGTGACCGGGGCCGGTACCGAGGTCCTGGCCCGCTACCGCACCGGCGAGCAGGCGGGCAGGCCCGCCGTCACCCGGCGTCCGACGGGCGGGGGTTCCGCCGCGTACGTCTCCACCCGGCTCGGTGTCGAGGGGCTCGCCTCGCTGCTGCCGCGGCTGCTGGAGCCGGCCGGGGTGGCGAGCGAACTTCCCTCCGGGGTAAGGGGGCTGATCGAGCCGGTCGTACGCCGGGACGCCGAGAACCGGTTCCTGTTCCTGGTGAACCGGACCGACGGCACCGTCCCGGTCCCCGGCCTCGACGGGGAGGTGCTCATCGGCACCACCGACGCCGACGGCACCCTCACGCTCGGGCCCCGCGCGGTCGCCGTACTGCGGCAGCCCGCCGCCTGACACCCCGCAGCACCCCGGAACGGCACGCACCCGCTCCGGGGCCGTTCCCTCCCGCCGCGCCGCCGGCGCGGCGGGAGGGTCCACCGAAGCGCGACCACACCTCACTGTTGGGAGCACACCGATGGCACGCCGCACCCGCACCAGACGGCTCCTCAGGGCCGCCGGGCTCACCGCAGCCCTGGCCACCGGGGCCGCCCTGATCCCCGGGCCGACGTCCGCCGCCCAGGCCGCGGACCTCCCCTCCGTCACCGTCCGGCCCGACCCCTCCTACCAGCAGGAGGAGTTCGAGGGCTGGGGCACCAGCCTCGTCTGGTTCGCCAACGCCACCGGCGACTACCCGCCTCAGATCCGCGAGAAGCTCGCGCGGCTGCTGTTCGGCGACGACGGCCTCGCCCTGAACATCGCCCGGTACAACATCGGCGGCGGCAACGCCCCGGACGTGAAGGACTACCTGCGCGCCGGCGGCGCCGTCGAGGGCTGGTGGAAGGCGCCCGCGGGCACCACCCGCGAGGACACCGACTGGTGGGACGCCGAGGACCCCGCCGACTGGAACGAGGACGCCGACGCCACCCAGCGCTGGTGGGTGGACCGCATCAAGAAGGACATCACCCACTGGGAGACCTTCAGCAACTCCCCGCCCTGGTTCATGACGGTCAGCGGCTACGTCTCCGGCGGGTTCGACGCCGGCGCCGACCAGCTGAGGACCGAGTCGGTCGACGACTTCGCCGCCTACCTGGCGGGCGCCACCAGGCGGCTGGAGAAGGCGCACGGCATCGAGGTCGACGCCGTCGACCCCTTCAACGAGCCGAACACCACCTACTGGAGCACCCGGCTCGGCGCGGACGGCGAACCCGTCGGCGGCCGTCAGGAGGGCGCCCACATCGGCCCCGGGCTCCAGGAGAAGGTGCTCCACGCGCTCGCCCCTGCGCTGAGGAAGGCGAGGACCAAGGCGGGGATCTCCGCCATGGACGAGACCAACCCCTCGATCTTCGCGCAGAACTGGAACGCCTACTCGTCCGGGACGCGCGACCTCGTCGGCCGGATGAACGTCCACACCTACGGCACCGGTCAGCGCACCACCGTGCGCGACATCGCCAAGGCCGAGGACAAGCGGCTGTGGATGAGCGAGGTCGAGGGCGACTGGGGCGACGGACAGAGCTTCACGGACATGCGCCCCGGTCTCGGCCTCGCCCAGCGCATCGTCGACGACCTGCGGGAACTGGAGCCACGTGCCTGGGTCTTCTGGCAGCCCGTCGAGGACTACGACAACATGAAGCCCGGCGGCGAGTCCGCCGGGGGCGGCAACTGGGGCGAGATCCAGCTCCCCTTCGGCTGCACCTCGAAGGACACCCTCGAGACCTGCCCGATCCGCACCAACACCAAGTTCGACACCGCCCGCAACTTCACCCACTTCATCAGGCCGGGCGACCGGCTGATCAAGGTGGACGACACCTCCAGCGCGGCGGCGGTGACGAGGAACGGCAAGGGCGCCTCGCTCGTCCACGTCAACAGCACCACCGAGGCGCGCACCGTCACCGTCGACCTGTCCATGTTCCGTCACATCAGCCGGAACGCGACCGTCACGCCCGTGGTGACCAGCGCCGACGGCAAGCTGGAGCGGCACCGGGCCATCGAGGTCACCGACCGCGCCGCCACCTTCGCCGTGCCCGCCCAGTCGGTGACCTCCTTCGAGATCAAGGGTGTCTCCGGCGTCGCGGAGGACGCCCCGCTGCTGCGCAAGGGCCACACCTACACCCTGACCGGCGTGCAGAGCGGCAAGGCGGTCACCGTCGCGGACGACGGCACGAGCCTCGTGATCGGCTCCGGTGACGGCTCGGCCGCCCAGCGGTGGCGGCTGAGCGCGGTGCGTCCCGACGACGGCGTGCGGGAGCGCTACGAGTTCACCAGCCCGGTGGACGGCGGGCGTCTCGCCGTACGGGACGACGTGCCGGTGGCGGAGCCCGACACCGGAAGGCGGGACCCGGCCGCCGAGTGGATCATGTCGACCACGGGCGACGGCACCTGGACCCTGGTCAACGCGGCCACCGGACGCCTCCTGGAGGTCGGCGGACAGGCCACGCACGAGGGCGCCGCGGTCACCACCTGGCAGCCCAACTCCGGTTCCAACCAGCGCTGGACGGTCACCGACGTCACGGACTGACCGATCCGCCCCGCCCGGCCGCACCACCGCCCCGTGGTGCGGCCGGTCCGCTTCCACGACACCAGGGAGAACCCGTGCCGCAGGACGACGACGCCGAGCGCGAGGTGCGCCGCCGCATGGCGGCCCACGAGCTGTACACCGACTCGGCGCCCGGTCTCGACCGCCTCGAGGAGGAGCGGCTGCGCGGCAAGGAGCTCGCCGCCGCGTACAACGCCACCGGCCCGCGCGACGAGGAGGCCCGCCGCGCCCTGCTGGACGGACTGCTCGGCTCGGTGGGCCGCGGCGTGTGGATCGAACCGCCGCTGCACGTCGCCTACGGCCGGCACGTGCACCTCGGCGACGACGTGTACGCCAACTTCGGTCTCACCCTGGTCGACGACGTCGAGGTCCTCGTCGGCGACCGCGTGATGTTCGCGCCCCATGTGACCGTCAGCACCACCGGCCACCCCGTCCACCCCGAACTGCGCCGGGACGGCAGCCAGTTCTCGGCGGCGGTGCGCATCGAGGACGACGTGTGGATCGGGGCCGGCGCGGTGCTCCTGCCCGGGGTGACCGTCGGCCGGGGCTCGGTCGTCGGCGCGGGCAGTGTGGTGACCGCCGACGTGCCGCCGATGACGGTCGTCGCCGGGACCCCGGCCCGCGTCCTGCGGCCCATCACCGACGCGGACCGGCGGTGGAGCCACCGGCCGCCCGGGACCGCTCGGGCCTGAGCGCGTTCCGGGGCGGCCGGGAGCCGACGATCCATCGGGTGCGCATGGTGTGAAGGGAGGGGCGACTGGGGCATTGTCTTGGCATGAACCTGCTGCCCGATGGCCGGGCCGCAGCCTCCTGGAGGTGTGATGTACCGAAGACTCGCCACCGCGGTCACCACCCCGGCCCTGGTCCTGGCCGGGGTCCTCGGCACCGCCACGGCCGCCGACGCCGCACCCGCCGACAAGCCCCAGGTACTCGCGAGCTGGACGCAGACCAGCGCGTCGAGCCACAACGCCTGGGCCGCGGCCCGCGCCAACCAATCCGCCTGGTCGGCCTACCAGTTCGACTGGTCCACCGACTACTGTTCCACCTCCCCCGACAACCCCTTCGGCTTCCCCTTCTCGACCGCCTGCGCCCGGCACGACTTCGGCTACCGCAACTACAAGGCCGCGGGCACGTTCAGCGCCAACAAGGAACGGATCGACAGCGCCTTCTACGAGGACCTCAAGCGCGTCTGCAACGGTTACAGCGGCGCCACGAAGACCGCCTGCAACAGCACCGCGTGGACCTACTACCAGGCCGTCAAGGTCTTCGGCTGAGCCCGCCGCCCGCCGCGGGAGGGGCCGGCGGCGGGCGGCGACCGCCGCGCGGGACTACCGGCGGCTGCGCACCAGCACGTACAGGAAGTACGGCGTTCCGATCACGGCCGTCATCAGGCCGGCGCCCAGCTGGGCGGGGGCGATCACGGTGCGGCCCAGCAGGTCGGCCGTGCACACCAGGACGGCGCCGAGGAGCAGCGCGACCGGCAGGACGCGGGTGTGCCGCCGTCCGACGAGGGCGCGCGCCGCGTGCGGGGCGACCAGGCCGACGAAGCCGATGGTGCCCGCGGCGGCGACGGCGGTGGCGCTGAGCAGCACGCTCAGCACGAGGAAGCCCAGTCTCCCGCGCGCCAGGTCGAGTCCGAGGAGCCGGGGGGTGTCCTCGTCGAGGGAGACCAGGTCGAGTTCCCGGTGCCGCGCTCCGGCCACCACGACACCGATCGCGAGGACGGCGGCGAGGGGCAGGACGTCGGGCAGGGTCCGGCCGTACGTGGAGCCCGACAGCCAGGTGAGCGCCTTGGTCGCGTTGAACGGGTCGGTGAGCACGATCAGCAGGCTGATCAGGGCCGTCGTCGCGGTCGCGGCGCCGATGCCGACGAGCACCAGCCGGTTCTGCCGGTAGCCGCCGCGTGCGGCCAGGCCGAACACGACGGTCGCGGTGACCGCGGATCCGGCGAAGGCCGCCCCGGCGACGCCCCAGCCCCCGGCGACGGGGACCGTCGTCACGAGGATCACCGCGCCGAGCGCGCCGCCGCCGGAGACCCCGAGGACGGCGGGTTCCGCGAGCGGGTTGCGGGTGACGGCCTGCACCAGGGTGCCGGCCAGTGCGAGCGCCGCTCCGGCGAGGAGCGCGGCGGTCACCCGGGGCACCCGGGTGTCCAGCACGAAGGAGACGGTCCTGCCCGCCCTGCCCTGCGCCCAGTTGACCACGTCGCCCAGCAGCAGCTTGCTGTCGCCCACCAGGACGGCGGCGACGGTGACGCCGACCAGGACGACCGACAGCACGGTGAGCGTGGTGAGGAAGACGGCGCGGCTGCGGATGCGCAGCTTGTCCGGCGCGGCGGCGCCGGCGGTGTCGCGGAGCCGGGCCGCCATCACCACCAGGAACGTCGCGCCGACGAGGCTGGTGACCACGCCGGTGGGTACCGCGACGGCGGTGTCCGCGTCGACGAACGCCCGCAGCAGCACGTCCGCCCCGAGCACCAGCGCGGCGCCGACGAGGCCCGCGACCGGCACGCCCGCCCGCAGCCGCCGCAGCCCACGGGCCCGGCGGGCGAGCGGGCGGGCGAGGGCCGGGGCGCACAGGCCGACGAAGCCGATCGGGCCGGCCAGGGTGACGGCCGCCGCGGAGAGCAGGGTCGCCAGGACGACGGCCGTGACGCGGGTGGCCCGCACCGGGACGCCGAGGCCGCGGGCCGCCTCGTCGCCGAGGGCGAGGGCGTCGACCCGGCGGGCGATGAGCAGCAGGCCGGCGAGTGCGACGACGGCGACGGGCAGCGTCTGGAGGACGCCGTCGAAGCCGTTCTGGCCGATGTTGCCCTGGTTCCACTGGTAGAGGCCCTCGGTCTGCTCCGGGAACAGCAGGAGCAGCCCCTCGGTGACGGCGGTGAGCCCGAGGGCGAGCGCGGTGCCGGCGAGCACCAGCCGTACGGTGCCGGCGCCGAGCCCGGACAGTCCGAGGACGACGGCCGCCGCCGCGAGGCCGCCGGCGAAGGCGATGCCCGAGGAGGCGAGCAGCGGCAGGGACACGCCGGTGACGGCGGTGACGCCGAGGGCGAAGTAGGAGCCCGCGTTGACGGCGAGGGTGTCCGGTGAGGCCAGGACGTTGCGGCTGACGGCCTGCAGGGCGACGCCGGCCATGCCGAGGGCCGCGCCCACGAGGATCCCGGCGGTCATGCGGGGCAGCCGTGAGGCGATGACGACGGACGCGTCGGCCGGGTCGGCCCGGCCGGTGAGGGCCTTGAGGACCTCGGCCGGGCCGACCGCGGCGGTGCCCTGGGTGATGTCGACGACGGCGAGGGCGGCGACCAGGAGCACGAGCGCGGTCGTCACCGCGGCCGCGCCCGCCCGGGACGGGACCGTCGCCGGGCGGGCGGTGGGAGTGGGGGCGGTGACGGCCATCGCGCTACTTCGTCAGCGAGGCGACGAGGGCGTCGGCGTACGCCTCCATCGAGCCGGTGCCGCCGAACATCCAGATGCCGTCGTCCAGCCGGTGGACGTCACCGGACTTCACGAAGGGCAGCGACTTCCACACGGAGTTGTCGGCGAGCTCCTTGCCGAAGGGGTCGCTGGCGGCATCGCCGTCGTTGCCGATGTAGGCGAACTGGACCTCGCCCAGCTCGGTCAGTCCCTCGACGTCGGTGGCGGCCAGGCCGTAGGCCTCGTCGCCCTTCTGCTTCCAGGCGTTCTTCAGTCCGAGCCGCTCGTTGACGGCGCCGATCAGCGAACCGGAGGTGTAGGGGCGCAGGGAGACCTGGTTGGAGGCGACGTAGCCGTCGGCGAAGGCGATCTCCGCGCCGTCCAGGCCGGCGTCGGTGAGGGTCTTCTTCCCTTCGGCGAGCTTGGCGTCGAACTCCTTCTTCAGCGTGGCCGCGCGCTCGGTGGTGCCGGTGGCCTCCGCGATGAGGTCGACGTTCTCCAGCATCCGCCCGATCGGGTCGGCGGCGTCGGCGGACTTCACCTCCAGGACCGGGGCGACCTTGCGCAACTGCTTGACGGCGTCGGGCTGCAGGTCGGTGGTGGCGACGATGAGGTCGGGCTCGAGCGAGGCGATGGTGTCCATGCTGGGCTCGCCGCGGGTGCCGATGTCCTTGGGCTCGTTCTTGAGCGGGACGGCGGCGTCCCAGGTGTTGTAGCCCTTGACGTCGGCGACGCCCACCGGGTCGACGCCCAGGGAGACCAGGTGCTCGACGACGTTCCACTCGGTGCCGACGACCTTCTTGGCGGGGCCGTCGAGCTTCACCTTCGCGCCGGTGGCGTCGGTGAGGGTGATGGCCTGCACGGACTCCTCGGCGTCGGCGGCGTCGGCGGCGGGTTCGGTGGTGCCGCAGGCCGCCAGCAGGAGGGCGGCGGCGGTGGCCAGGGGCGCGGTGAGCAGGAGTCGTCTCATGAGGTGGTGCCGAGCCTTTCGCTTCGGGTGTGGTGACGGCCGAGGGCGCGGGTGCGCAGCCGGCCGGTGAGGGGGTCGGTGTCGACCTCGATCCGGATGCCGTAGACCTCGGTCAGGCGCTCCGGGGTGAGGACGTCCTCGGGCGGGCCCTCGGCGACGACGCGTCCGGCCGCGAGGAGCACGATCCGGTCGGCGACGGCCGCCGCCTGGTCGAGGTCGTGCAGGACGACGCCGACGGCGATGCCGTGCTCGTCGGCCAGGTCGCGCATCAGGTCGAGGAGTTCGACCTGGTAGCGCAGGTCGAGGTAGGTGGTGGGTTCGTCGAGGAGGAGGACGCCGGTCTCCTGCGCGAGGCAGCCGGCCAGCCACACGCGCTGGAGCTGCCCCCCGGAGAGGTGTTCGGCGCCGCGCTCGGCGAGTTCTGCGACGCCGGTGAGGGCGAGGGCGCGGTCCACGGCGGCGCGGCCGCCGGGGTCCGTGCCGCCCCACCGTCCCCGGTGCGGATAGCGGCCGAACTCGACGACGTCCCGCACGCTGAGACCGCTGGGGGTGGGGCGTCCCTGGAGCAGCAGGGCGACGCAACGGGAGAACTCCCGGGGGCCGAGGGCCAGGGCGTCGGTTCCGGCGTCGAGCGTGAGCGTGGCGCTCCTCGGCCGCTGCAGCCGGGCGACGGTGCGCAGCAGGGTCGACTTGCCGCTGCCGTTCGGGCCCACCAGGGCGGTCACCTCGCCGGGCCGCAGGGTCAGTGCCGCGTCGTGCACGACGTCGGCGCCGTCGTACGCCACGGTCACATCGGTGGCCGACAGTTGATGGCCGTGCGGACCCAGGGCCGCCTCTTCAGCAGGAATCACGAGGCAAGGTTAGCCTACCCTTAATTCTCGTTATCGAGGGGTGACCTGGGAGAAAGCCGGAACGGGTTCCTGCCGTCCCCTCAGAAGGCGTAGCGGATATCCAGCCACGGCGCGTGCCGGGCGACCAGGTCACGCAGCTCCGCGAGGGCGGCGCGCTTGGTACCGGCGCGGTAGCGGAGGTTGAGGGCGTCGTTCTGGGAGCGCTTGGTCTCCTGCGCGGCGGGTCGCCACAGCACGTCCTCACCGCGCGGATGCCAGCGGAGGTTGACCTCGTGCAGGTCCGCGTTGTGGGTGAGCATGATGACTTCGGCGCGGGCCTGCCGCCTCACGTGCTCGGGCAGGACGTCGTCCATGTGCCGCAACAGCTCGGCCCAGGCGTCCTGCCAGCCGGGACGGATGACGACGGGTGAGAGGTTGAAGTGCACCTCGTACCCGGCGTCGAGGAAGTCCGCGGCGGCGGCGATCCGCCGGTCGACCGGGCTGGTGCGCAGGTCCAGCAGGCGTGAGTCGTCGGCGGGCATCACCGAGAACCGGATGCGGGTGCGGCCGCGCGGGTCGAGCTCCAGCAGGTCGGGGTTGACGAACTTGGTCGCGAAGGACGCCTTGGCGGTGGGCCAGTCGCGGAAGGCGCGCACCAGGTCGGCGGTGTTGTCGCAGACGAGGGCGTCGACGGAGCAGTCGCCGTTCTCCCCGATGTCGTACACCCAGGCCCCGGGGTCGCACTGGTTGGGCTCCGTCTTGGGGCCCTGGGCGGCGACGTGGCGCCCGAGGTGGGCGATGATCCGGTCGATGTTGGTGAAGAGGGTGATCGGGTTGGCGAAGCCCTTGCGGCGGGGCACGTAGCAGTACACGCAGGACAGGGCGCAGCCGTTGGACGGGCCGGGGGCGATCCAGTCGGCGGAGCGGCCGTTGGGGCGCGTGGTGAGGGTCTTCTTCACGCCCAGGACGAGGGTCTCGCGCTTGATCCGCATCCAGCGGTCGGCGCTGCCCTCGTTGCCGTGCAGCTCGGGGATGCGCCAGTGGGAGTCCACCTCGATCAGCCGGGCCCCGGGGAACCGGGCGAGGACCTGCCGTCCGCGGGGCGAGGCGGCGGCGGCCGGTTCGGCGTGGATCTCCCGGATCGCCAGGAGCCGGCGCGCCTGCGCGGAGTCCCGGAAGGCGGGAGCGGACGGCGCCGGTCCGGCCGCCGGTGCCGCCGGCAGCTCCTCGATGCCGAAGAGCGGCTCCTGCGGGCCGTGGGACGGGGAAGGGTGGTGGCGCATGTGCTGACCGGCTTCTCGAACGGGGAGGCGGTACGAGGTGCCCGCCGGCCGGGTCCGGCGGAATCCGGCCGTCCTCCACTGTACGGCGGCGGGACGGTGCACCGCGGCCGGCCGGAACGCAGGTCACCGGCCCTCTCCGCCCGGACGGGCGTACGGGCGGTGGTGCGCCTGCCGGCCGCGGCCGGGGTGTCAGGCCCGGGTCGTGAAGCGTTCCCAGACCCGGTGCGAACCCAGCAGCTCGCGGACGCCCTCGAGGGCGGCGGAGCCCGAGCCGGCGATCACGATGCCGGGGGCGTCGGTGGGGACGCCGGCCGCTTCGAGAGCCGCCTCGCCACCCGCCCACGCGCCGATCGCCTTGCCGTGCCGGAACGCCTCCGTCAGCAGCTGGCCGACCCGCGGGTCCGCCGCCGGCCGCCGCGCCGACGGCGCGCCCTTGCCGTCGCGCGCGCCGGACGCGTCGCCGCCCACGGCCGGCGGGCCCGCCAGCAGTACGGCGTCGAACTCGATGGAGCGCGCGGTGACGTAGCTGCGCTGGGCCGTCAGCGCGTTCCCGCCCGTGCCGAGCGTGCCGCCGTTCGGCGCGACGACCAGCGGGACCATGCCGGCTTCGAGCACCGCGTCGCGTACCGCGTGCACCGCGTCGAGATCGCCGTCCGGGGCGGTGAGGATGCCGATGACACGGCCGTCCACCGGCCAGGTCCCCCCGATCTGCGAGAGGGCCGGGCTCGGCTCGACGTCGGCGAGCGGCACCGTGGGCTCCGGTGCGGGCAGCCCGAGGCCCTCGGCGACACCGGCGCACAGTTCGGGGTCGATGTTGGCCAGGACCTGGAGGGTCCGCACCCTGACGGCCTCCTCGTAGCACCTGCCCAGCTCGAAGGTGTAGGCGCCGATGATGTGCTCGCGCTCCACCGGGCTCATGCTCAGCCAGAACCGGCGGGGCTGGCTGAAGTGGTCCGCGAACGACTCCGGCGCCTCGCGCACCTTCCGCCCCTCCGGGACGGTCACCGGCGTCTCGATGAACGCGCTCGTGTCCGCGCCCGCGGTGAACGGGCATCCGCCGTCCAGGGAGTTGGGACGGTAGGGGGCGACGCCCCGGTGCACGGCGGTCTGGTGCATGCCGTCGCGCAGCATGTCGTTGACCGGGGCGTGGGGGCGGTTGATGGGCAGCTGCGGGAAGTTGGGACCACCCAGGCGCGTGATCTGCGTGTCCAGGTACGAGAACAGCCGTCCCGCGAGCAGCGGGTCGTCGGTGACGTCGATCCCGGGGACGAGGTGACCGACGTGGAAGGCGACCTGTTCCGTCTCGGCGAAGAAGTTGGACGGGTTCCGGTTGAGGGTCATCAGCCCGATCGGCTGCACCGGGGCGAGCTCCTCGGGCACGAGGTTCGTCGGGTCCAGCAGGTCGATGCCCTCGAAGGTCTGGTCCGGGGTGTCGGGGAAGGTCTGGATCCCCAGTTCCCACTGCGGGTACGCGCCCGCCTCGATGGCGTCGGCGAGGTCCCGGCGGTGGAAGTCCGGGTCGTTGCCGTTGATGAGCTGCGCCTCGTCCCACACCAGGGAGTGCACGCCCAGCCTGGGCTTCCAGTGGAACTTCACCAGTGTCGTGGCGCCCTCGTCGTTGACCAGCCGGAAGGTGTGGACGCCGAAGCCCTCCATCATCCGGTAGGACCGCGGGATGCCGCGGTCGCCCATGAAGAAGAGGGTGTGGTGGGTCGCCTCGGTGTGCAGCGAGACGAAGTCCCAGAAGGTGTCGTGGGCGCTCTGCGCCTGCGGGATCTCCCTGTCGGGGTGCGGCTTCGCGGCGTGGACGACGTCGGGGAACTTGATGGCGTCCTGGATGAAGAAGACCGGGATGTTGTTGCCGACCAGGTCGAAGACGCCCTCGCCGGTGTAGAACTTCGTGGCGAAACCGCGGGTGTCGCGCACGGTGTCGGCGGACCCGCGTGAGCCGACCACCGTGGAGAACCGCACGAACACCGGTGTCTCGACGTCCGGCGCGAGGAATCCCGCCTTGGTCACGGAGGCCGCCGTGCCGTAGCTCCGGAAGACCCCGTGCGCGCCCGCGCCGCGGGCGTGGACCACGCGCTCCGGGATGCGCTCGTGGTCGAAGTGCATGATCTTCTCGCGCAGGTGGTGGTCCTGGAGCAGTACGGGGCCGCGCGGCCCCGCCTTGAGCGAGTGGTCGGTGTCGTACAGCCGGGTGCCCTGCGCGGTGGTCAGGTAGCTCCCGGACTGCGCCACCCTGGCCTGGTCGGCGCCGGTGGGCGACACGGTGGCCGGGCCGCTCTGGTCCGGCTTCGGCGGCAGCGGCTCACGGGGCTCGGTCGGCTCCTCCACGGACGGCGGCTGGGGACCGGGCCGCCCGGGGATGCCGTCGGCCGGGGCCGATCCGTCGTCCTGCAGCTTCTCGGTGATCTTCTTCGCTGCCCGCTTGACGGGGTTGGCCTCGCTCATGGGGGTGATGCTCCTCCGCTTCAGACCGGCCACGGACGGGTGGCCGTGCGTTCGGTTGCCGACTGCGGCGATCCAGGGGGCACAGGGTGTGAAGAGGGTGTCGGGTGCCGTCAACGTCTCACGCCGGGCGCGCCCGCGCAGCGGACGTCCGCCGCCGGGGTGAGGTCCCCGCCCCGGAGCGCCGTGCCCCGCACCTCGGCACACCCGCACCCCCCTCTCCGCTCCTTGCCGCCGGATCCGACCGCCCCGCCCACGTACCCCCGGTCCGGCGGTCAAGGCATGCGGATTCGGCCCGGCACCTCACCCCGGCGGCGGGCGCCCGCCGGCCGGTTCACGCCCCGGGGCCCTTCCACGCGATGTCTCATCACTTGGATCAAGCGCTGAACTAAGCCCTCGGGGGCCGCTTCCAGTCCTCCGGCACGCCCTGGTGCGCGGGGAGCCGCGCCCGGTTCAGAACAGCCGGCCCTGCTCGGCGGGGGTGGTCCGGCGCGGGGTGCGGCGCGGGCCCGGGACCCGTGCCGGGGTCTCCTCCCCGAACAGCGGCGCCGTGCCGTACTCGTCCGGCTCGGCCGGCACCGCGACGGGGCCGGTCCCCACGTTGAGGCACAGCGGGGCGTCGAGGTCGAAGTCCCCGGGCGTCATGTCCGTCCAGTCGCGTTCCCGACGCTCACTCACCGACGCTCCGCTCCCCGTCCATCCGGCCAGGCTATCGGTCGTCCGGTGCCCCGGTGACGACGTGCTGCGCGGCCCCGTCCGGCGATGGGACGCAGATCACATCCCTGCTCCGGTCGCACAGGGCGGAGCCGGTTCCCGGCCGCCCGGACGGACGGCCGGGGGCCGGGTCAGGCCTCCGCGCGCTTCGGCAGCCGCCAGCCGGGGCGCGGGAAGTGGCAGGTGTAGCCGTCCGGGTAGCGCTGGAGGTAGTCCTGGTGCTCCGGCTCGGCCTCCCAGAACGGGCCGGCCGGCACGACCTCGGTCACCACCGGGCCCGGCCACAGCCCCGAGGCGTCCACATCGGCGATCGTCTCCTCGGCGACGCGCTTCTGCTCGTCGTCGAGGTAGAAGATGGCGGAGCGGTAGCTCGTCCCGATGTCGTTGCCCTGCCGGTTCCTCGTGCTCGGGTCGTGGATCTGGAAGAAGTACTCCAGGATCGTGCGGTAGTCGGTGACGGCCGGGTCGTAGGTGATCTCGATCGACTCGGCGTGGGTGCCGTGGTCGCGGTAGGTCGCGTTCGGCACGTCACCGCCGCTGTACCCGACCCGCGTGGTCAGCACGCCCGGGAAGGTGCGGATCAGCTCCTGCATGCCCCAGAAGCAGCCGCCCGCGAGCAGCGCCCTCTCCTCGGTCCTCGTCATGTCGTCCCGCCCTTCTCCCAGGTGTCCTGCGACGTTCCCCAGTGAGAACCCCGTCGCGAGCACCATTGTTCCGGCCGTGCCGGCCCCGCCGTACGGCGGGGTCCGCGGGCTCAGGCGAGGAGCGAGATGCGGGCCGTGATGCTCTTGCCGGCCGGCTCCTGCCGCACGTCCAGGGCCTGGGCGACGGCCATCACGATCTCCAGTCCGTGCTGGCCCACCCGGCCGGGGTCCGCGTCCCGGGCCACCGGGGGCGCGGGGTTGCCGTCCCGGACGACCACCTCGACGGTGTCACCGGCGATCCTCAGGTCGAGGCCGACGGGCCCCGGAGCGTACTTGCGGGCGTTGGTGACCAGCTCGCTGACCACCAGCTGGGTGATCTCCACCGCGCGGGTCGACACCGGCAGGCCGTCCTCCACCCGTACCCGGTCCAGGAACGCGGCGGCGAGATGACGTGCCTGGGCGATCCAGGTGCCGCCCTCGTCCAGGGCGTACGAAGCCCGCAGCCGCGGCACCTCCGGCACCGTGTCCCCCTCGTCGACTGGAACTGGTTCCATCCGGTCCGCCCTCACTCACCGATCACACCGCGCGACTACCCGCATCGCTCCCCCACACGCCACCGAAGTGTGACAGGTGCCCCGGACATCTCACCCCGCCAGGTGCCGTTCCAGCCAGTCGGCGGCGGTCCGGCGGAACAGGCGGCGGTTGTCGGAGCGGCGGAAGTCGTGGCCCTCGTGGCGCAGCAGGAGGCATTCCGCCTCCAGCCCGCGTTCCCTGGCGGCCCGGACGAACTGCTCGGACTCGCCCGGGGGCACGTTGGTGTCGTGCTCGCCGTGCACGGCGAGCACCGGGACCCGCAGGGCGTCGACGCGGCTCATCGGCGACAGCGCGCGCAGCAGCTCCCGGTCGTGCTCCGGGTGCCCGTACTTGTGGGCGGCGGACTGCGCGATCCAGGGCTCGGTCCCGGCGAAGAAGGTGGTGAGGTCCGACATGCCGCAGACCGCCACCCCGGTGCGGAACAGCTCCGGGTGCCACACCAGGGACGCCATCACCAGGTAGCCGCCGTAGGAACGGCCCATCACGGCCATCCGCCGGGGGTCCGCCAGGCCCTGGACCATCACGTGCGCCGCGCAGTCCGCGACGTCGTTGATGGCGTCGAAGCGTCCCGCGCCCAGGTCCGCGTCGACGAAGGAGCGGCCGTGGCCGGACGAGCCGCGGACGTCGGGCGCGAACACGTCCAGTCCCCTGCCCAGCAGTTCGAGGTAGAGCGGGTCGAGCACCGGGCGCTCCTGCTCCTCCGGCCCGCCGTGCAGGTGCAGGACGCACGGTGCGGGTTCGCCGGGCGAGCGGCCCGGCGCACGGTAGTACCAGCCGCCGAGGGTGAGTCCGTCGCGGGCGACGGGGCTCATGGGCATCGGCCGTACGGACGCGCGGCCCGCCGGGAGCGCGTCCTCGTCGCGTGAGGACCACGGCGTGCGCAGGGGCAGTCCGTGCGGCAGCCACCACACTCCGGGATGGCGCCGGGACCCGGACAGCGCGACCACGGTGACGTCGGGGTCGGCGGTGGGCGCGATGCGCGTGACCACCTCGTGGGGCAGGCCGACGGTCCGTGCGGCGCCGGCGGAGGCGGACCGGGACGCCGGGACGCCGGCCGGGAGGTCGGGCGACCGGGCGGCGGTCAGCGCGGTCACCTCCAGTTCGCTGACCCCGCGCACGTTCCACGCCAGCACCGCGCTCCGCCCGTCGCGGCCCAGGGCGAGCAGCTCCAGACCGCAGTCGGGGCGCTGGGCGGCCACCGTGGTGCCGAGCAGGTGTCCCCGCGGATCGAGGTGCGCGGCGACGAGGGCGGCGTGCTCCCGGCCGCCGTCGCTGCGCAGCCACACGGTGCCGGCGTCCGGTGAGAAGCCGCCGATCCACGGGTCGCCGTCGGCGACCGGCAGCGCGCAGGTCACCACCCGGTCGCCGGTGCGGACCACGAGGGCCTCGCGGCGTCCGCGGGGGCCCCGGTACACCAGGGCGAGCCTGCCGTCCCGGCTGAGGTCGCACACCCGCTGGTTGGCCGCGCCGCGTTCGCTCGCCAGCAGTACGGGCGCGGCCATGCCCTCGGGGTCGACGAGGTAGGCGGAGAGCGCCCTCGGCTCCGGTTCCCCGGCGGGCGTCGTCCGGTCACCGTCGAGGGCCCCCGGGGCGAGCCCGTGCCGTGGTACGCCGGGTTCCAGCAGCACGGCACGGCCGTCGCGGCCCGGCCGGGTGGGGCGGGAGACGCCGTCCGCCCCGGGGTGCGCGGCGAAGGGCCGCCCGGGCGGGGCGGAATCGGTGACGGTCACCGCGATCGCCGAGCCGTCGTGCTGCCAGCAGCCCAGCCGTGCGGAGGTGCCCGGCTCGCCGCCGGCCAGCAGGCGCCGCCCGGTGCCGTCGGGGCGTACGCACAGGACGCTGGTGAGCTCGCCGCCGTCCGGCGCCACGGTGTAGGCGATCCAGCGCCCGTCCGGGGACCAGGACACCTCCGTGACCGGATTCGGGTCGGCGTCGAGCCGGTGCACCTCCTCGCCGGACACGGGGCCGGTCCACAGCTGCGGCACCCCGGCCCGGTCGCAGATGAAGGCGACGTGCCGGCCGCCGGGGTCGACCGAGGGGTACCAGCAGCCGTGGACGGCCGGGGGCGGCACGTCGTACGGCGTCGAGGTGTCGGCGAGCGGGGCGGGCTCGGGCGCGGGAAGCGCCCGCGTGGTGGCGTCGGTGCGCGTCTCCATGGGCGTCAGTGGATCCCGTGCGTCTGCAGCCATGTCTCCAGCAGCGCCGTCTGCCACAGGGTGTTCGCCCCTCGCCTGGTGCGGTGCGCGTTGGGCGCGGCCAGCAGTTCGGCGACGAACTCCTCGCGGAAGACGCCCCGGGCCCTGGCCTCGGGGGCGGTGAGGGTCTCGCGGACCCGCTGGAGGACGGGCCCGGCCATGTGCTTGATCGCCGGGACGGGGAAGTAGCCCTTGGGCCGGTCGACGACCTGGCGCGGCAGGACCTTGCGCCCGGCGGCCTTCAGGACGCCCTTGCCGCCGTCCGCGAGCTTCAGCTCGGGCGGGCAGGCGGCGGCCAGTTCGACCAGTTCGTGGTCGAGGAACGGCACCCGGGCCTCCAGGCCCCAGTCCATCGTCATGTTGTCGACCCGCTTGACCGGGTCGTCGACCATCATCACGAGCGTGTCGAGGCGGAGCTGGGCGTCGAGTGCCGTCTCCGCGCCCTCGGCCGCCATGTGCGCGCGGACGAACTCGGCCGAGGTGTCCCGGTCGGGCAGCAGGTCGGGGTGGAGCACGGCCGCGAGGTCGGCGTGCGAGCGGTCGAAGTAGGCGTCGACGTACGCCTCGGCGGCGCGCGGCCGCGGCACGCCCGCCATCTGCGGGTACCAGTCGTAACCGGCGAACACCTCGTCGGCGCCCTGGCCGCTCTGTACGACCTTGACCTCCTTGGCCACCTGCTCGGACAGCAGGTGGAAGGCGACCACGTCGTGGCTCATCATGGGCTCGCTCATGGCGCGGACGGCCCCGTCCAGGGCGCCGGCGACCCGGTCGGAGGGGACCATCAGCTGGTGGTGGCGGGTGTCGAAGTGCCGGGCGACGAGGTCGGAGTAGTGGAACTCGTCACCCTCCTCGTCGCCCTCGGACTCGAAGCCGACGCTGAAGGTCGCGAGGTCCTCCTGGCCCTCGTCGGCCAGCAGGGCCACGATCAGGCTGGAGTCCAGGCCGCCCGAGAGCAGCACGCCGACCGGTACGTCGGCGACCATGCGGCGGCGCACCGCGGTGCGCAGGGCGTCGAGCACGGCGTCGGTCCAGTCGTCGGCGCCGAGACCGGCGTACTCGGGACGGCGGGTGTGGACGGGGTGCCAGTAGCGGTGATCGCGGTGGGTCCCGTCGGGCTCGACGACCCGCACCGTGGCCGGGGGCAGCTTGCGTACGCCCCGGAGGACCGTGTGGGGGGCGGCGACGGTGGCGTGCCAGCTGAAGTACTGGTGCAGTGCGACGGGGTCCAGCGAGGTGTCGACGCCGCCGGCCGCGAGCAGCGCGGGCAGGGAGGAGGCGAACCTCAGGCGTTCCGCCGTGGCGGAGAGGTAGAGCGGCTTGACGCCGAGCCGGTCGCGGGCCAGGACGACGCGTCCGGTGTCCTGCTCGACGATCACGAAGGCGAACATGCCGTGGAAACGCTCGACGCAGCCGGTGCCCCACTGCTGGTAGGCCTTGAGCACCACCTCGGTGTCGGACTCCGAGAAGAAGCGGTGGCCGGACGCCTTCAGTTCGTCCCGCAGTTCGCGGTAGTTGTACACGCAGCCGTTGAAGACGCCGGCGAGACGGGCGCGCGGGTCGGTCATGGGCTGGGCGCCGCTGTCCGAGAGGTCGATGATCTTCAGTCGGCGGTGTCCGAGGGCCACCGGCCCCTGGGACCACAGGCCGCGTCCGTCGGGACCGCGTGGTGCCAGCCGGTCGGTCATGCGTTCCAGCGCCGCGATGTCCGGCCGTCCGCCGTCGAACCGTATCTCCCCGCTGAGGCCGCACATCAGTGGGTCCTCCTTTCCCTCGGATCCTGGTCCCGGGGCGGGGTTGAAGAGGCATGCGTACTGCTGGGCATGGCGGTGTGACACTCTCCTCGGTCAGGGGACGGGGATGCGCATGAGGACGGCCGGGTACCGGCGGTCCGTCCGGGTCAGCCAGGGGTGCCCGGGGCCGTCGCCGGGCGGACGCGGGCCCGGGCGGCGCCGTGCGGGGCGGCGGGACGCCGGCGACGGCGGCCGGGGGCGGCGGGCGTGAGGCGGTCGCCGCGGGTCTCGGCGACCAGCATGTCGACGCCGGCGAGCAGGTCCTCGTCCTGAGTCGCCCGCCGCAGCCGGTGCGCCGCGCTGCCCGCCGCCAGGGTCTCCTCCAGGAGCGTGCGCACGGTGTCGAAGTCGCCGGAGGCCTCCAGCGCCGGGCGCAGCCGGTGCACCATCCCGCGCAGCACCACGGGGGCCGGGGCGCCGCGCCGGGTCTCCGGATCGACGAGCGGGCCCTCGAGGCCCGAGCGCGCGGCACGCCAGGTGGCGGCGCGCAGCCACTCGTGGCGTCCGTCGCACCCGGGCTCCGCCCCGCGCTCCAGACGGTCGAGGGCGTCGCGCACCAGCGCGCGGAACAGTCCGGCGACCAGCACCACGGTCTCGGCGCGCGGGCAGGCGTCGCAGACGCGCAGTTCCAGCGTGCTCTGGTGCGCCGAGGGCCGTACGTCGTGGTAGAGCATCCCGGCGTCGGTGATGACGCCCGCGCCGATCAGCTCCGTCATCGCGGCGTCGTAGTCGGCGGCGCTCCCGTAGCACCCCGCGGGGCCCGCGGTCGGCCACCGCTGCCACAGCATGGTGCGCCAGCTCGCGTATCCGGTGTCGGATCCGAGCCAGAACGGTGAACTGGCCGACAGGGCCAGCAGCGGCGGCAGCCAGGGCGACACCAGGCACATGGCGCGCACCGCGGTGTCC
Organism: Streptomyces sp. NPDC126497; assembly: GCF_040302425.1. Lineage (NCBI taxonomy): Bacteria > Bacillati > Actinomycetota > Actinomycetes > Kitasatosporales > Streptomycetaceae > Streptomyces > Streptomyces sp. NPDC126497. The sequence continues at coordinate 56,612 of NZ_JBEORT010000012.1, read as the reverse complement.
CGGTCCGGCACGTCGACGTGCACCTGGGCACTGCAGATGAGCTGCTCGTCGGCGACCCGGCGGTAGTCGTCGGCCATGCGCCGGAACCGGGGGTTCGCGGTGACGTCGCGGGAGGTGACGCGGGCCAGTGGAACGGTGCCCGCGGCCACCACGGCCAGACCCAGGGAGGAGGCCGCCGCGTCCAGCCGGCGCCGGGCGCCGGACAGGTCCGCGAAGAGGGCGTCCAGCGTGTCGTGGACCTGGCTGTTGCTCTCCACCGCCGACTGCTGCAGCTCGCCGGCGAACCCGGATTCGCCGAGCCGGCCGAGCAGCACGCCGGCACGCGGCACGAGCCGACCGCTCTCCACGTCCAGGACGTGGAACTCTTCCTCTGCTCCGATACGCACCGTCACCGCTGGTCCCCTTGCCTTAGTCCCGTGCCGTCCCCGCGCGGCCCCTGAGGTCACCGGCGGTGAATGCGGCACGTCCCGGGTGCCCCGGATCCGGCGGGCGCAATCGGACCGCGGTTCGGACCGGCGGCCGGGCCCCGTGGGCAGGGGAGGTCCGCGGCCCGGCTAGGCGACGTCGCGGATGTCGAAGACTTGATCGAGTCCGGTCATGTCCAGCAGGCGCCGCATGTTGGCCGACACGTCCACGAGGACGACCTGGGCGCCGACCGAGACGACGTGGTTGCGGACGGCGATCAGCGCGGTGATGCCGCTCGAGTCGCAGAACGCCAGCTTGCCCAGGTCCACCGCCAGGAGGTGTCCGGCGGGCAGCGCGGCCTCCCGCGCGGCGCGGCGCAGTTGCTGCGCGTTGGTGTGGTCGAGGTCGCCGGCGACCTCCAGGACGAGAGCGGCGGGCGTGGGAGAGGCGGTGATCGTCAGAGGTGTCATTCCGAGGTTCTGAATCCGGTGTCGGTTCGGGCGGGGGGACCGAGGGCGAGCAGGGCGGTGTCGTCGTCCAGACCTTCGCCGAAACCTTTCAGCAGGTCCGTCAGGGCATGGATGACGCGGTGGGGGCCCGAGGGGGCGAGGCCGGACGCGAAGGCCTCCAGGGCTTCGTAACCGTACAGCTCCCGGTCGGGGCCGGTGCGGGCCTCGGTGAGGCCGTCGGTGTACAGCAGGAGCGTGTCGCCCGGCTGCAGGGTGGTGCCGGCCGGGACGAACTGCGCCCCGGGAAGGGCCCCGACGAGCATGCCGCCCCGGGTGTGCAGGTACTCCGCCCGGCCGTCCGCGCGCAGGACCAGCGCGGGAGGATGGCCGCCGGAGGCCAGGCGGACCTCCACCGTGTCCCCCGTGCGTTCCAGGACGCCGAACACGGCGGTGCAGTACCGCGGGTCGTCACCGGTGTACCGGTCCTGCAGGACCAGGTCGAGCATGCGCAGGTTGGCGACGGGGTCGGAGTCGTGGAGCGCGGCGGCGCGCAGGGTGTAGCGGATCAGCGAGGTCAGTGCGGCGGCCTGCGGCCCCTTGCCGCACACGTCGCCGAGGAAGAACGCCGACCGGTCGCCGTCGAGCGCGAACAGGTCGTAGAAGTCGCCGCCCAGCTCCATCGGCGAGGCCGTGTGGTAGTGGCAGGCGGCCTCCACACCGGGTATGTCGGGCAGGGCCGCGGGCAGCAGGCTCCGCTGGAGCACGGCCAGCGCCTCCCGCAGTGCCTCGCGGTCGGCCTCGGCCTGCAGGCGGGCCTCGTCGGCCGCGCGACGGGCGCGCAGCAGTTCCTTCTCGTAGGCGCGCCGGTCGGTGGCGTCGAAGACGGTGGTCCGGATCAGCAGCGGCTCGCCGTCGTCGCTCTTCTTGACGGTCGAGGTGACCAGCACCGGCAGCCGGGAACCGGATGCGGTCCTCATCTCCAGGGCGATGCCGCCGAGGTGCCCCTGCATGCGCAGCAGGGGGGCGAAGTGCGTCTCGTGGTAGAGCTTGCCGCCGACGGTGAGCAGGTCGCTGAAGCGCATCCGGCCCACCACCTCCTCGCGGGACAGGCCGAGCCAGCCCAGCAGGGTCGCGTTGATCTTGGCGATGGTGCCGTCCATCAGGGTGGACAGGTAGCCGCACGGCGCCGACTCGTACAACTCCTCGGCCGAGTCCTCCAGCAGCGCGCTGAACGCCGCGCGCGTGCCGGGCACGCCTGTGCCCGGTTCCTCCGAACCACCTGCCCCCCGGGTCATCGGCCGAGGGCCGACACGAACGCACGGATCGCGGCGGCGGTGGCCTCCGGGGCGCTCAGCTGGGGGCAGTGACCGGTGGCGTTCAGCGTGACCAGCTCGCTGCCGGGTATCGCGGCGTGGACGTACGCGCCGACCTCCGGAGGCGCGATGACGTCCTGCTCGCACTCCAGGACCAGGGTGGGCACGGTCACGCCCGCGAGGTCCTTGCGGCTGTCGGACAGGAACGTCGTGCGCGCGAAGACGCAGGCGATATCCGGGTCGGTGGCGCAGAAGCTGTTGGTGAGTTCCTCGCCCAGCTCGGGCCGGTCCGGGTTGCCCATGATCACGGGGGCCATGGCCGCCGACCAGCCCAGGTAGTTGGAGTCCAGCGACTCCAGGAGTTCGTCGATGTCCTCCGCGCTGAAGCCGCCCCGGTAGCCGTCCTCGTCGATGTAGCAGGGCGACGGGCACACCATGACCAGGGAGCCGATCCGGTCCGGGGCCGCGGCCTGGGCCAGCACGCCGGTCATCGCGCTCACGGAGTGGCCGACCACGACCGCGTCCCGGAGATCGAGTTCCTCGCAGACCTCCACCACGTCACGGGCGTAGCCCTCGAGGGAGGAGTAGCGCTCCTCCCGCCAGGCCGACAGGTCGGAGCGGCCCGCGCCCACGTAGTCGAAGAGCACCACGCGGAATTCCCGGGCCAGGACGGGCTCGACCAGCCGCCACATGTTCTGGTCGCAGCCGAACCCGTGCACCAGGACCACGGTGCGGCCGGAGTCGCGCCCGGTCACGCGGATGTTGTTTCTGCGGTGGATGCTCATCCGCCCATGCTCGCACGCCGGGCGGACGGACCGTCGCGGCGGGCCGCGGGGGGGGGCCGTCCGGCGGGGCGTCCCGGGGTGCGGTGCCGGGCCCCGCCCCGCGGAGCGGGCCCGTGCGGCCGACGGGGGTCCCCGCCTGACCCGGCGGGGAACGCGACCGGCCGAGCCCGCCATTCATTAGAGTGATCGCGCCAGTATCCGGTGATCCGTGGATCAGTGAGGTAATCGCGCATCATGCCGACCGAAACGTTTGAGTTCCAGGTAGAGGCCCGTCAGCTGCTCCAGCTGATGATCCACTCGGTCTACTCGAACAAGGACGTCTTCCTCCGTGAACTCGTCTCCAACGCCTCCGACGCGCTCGACAAGCTGCGTCTGGCCAAGCTGCGGGACGACTCCCTCGACGCCGACGTCTCCGACCTGCACATCGAGCTGGAGATCGACAAGGACGCCCGCACCCTCACCGTGCGGGACAACGGCGTCGGCATGTCGTACGACGAGGTCGGACAGCTCATCGGCACGATCGCCAACTCGGGCACCGCCGCGTTCCTGCGCGAGCTGAAGGAGGCGCAGGACACGGCCGGGGCGGAGGGGCTGATCGGCCAGTTCGGCGTCGGTTTCTACTCGGGCTTCATGGTCGCGGACGAGGTCACCCTGCTCACCCGGCGCGCGGGCGAGGCACAGGGCACCCGCTGGACGTCCCGCGGCGAGGGCACGTACACCCTGGAGCGGGTCGACGACGCGCCGCAGGGCACGTCGGTCACCCTGCACCTCAAGCCGGCCGACCCCGACAACCAGCTGCACGACTACACCTCGGTGTGGAAGGTCAAGGAGATCGTCAAGCGCTACTCGGACTTCATCACCTGGCCGGTGAGGCTGGTCGGCGGGACGGGCGAGGACGGCGGGACGGCCGAGCCCGAGACGCTGAACTCGATGAAGGCGCTGTGGGCGCGCTCGCGCGAGGAGGTGTCCGAGGAGGAGTACCACGAGCTGTACAAGCACATCGGGCACGACTGGCGCGAACCGCTGGAGACCATCCAGCTGCAGGCCGAGGGCACCTTCGAGTACCAGGCCCTGCTGTTCGTCCCGTCGCACGCCCCGCACGACCTGTTCCACCAGAACTTCCGGCACGGGCTGCAGCTGTACGTCAAGCGCGTCTTCATCATGGACGACTGCGAGGCGCTGCTCCCGCCGTACCTGCGCTTCGTCAAGGGCGTGGTCGACGCCCAGGACCTCTCGCTGAACGTGTCCCGCGAGATCCTCCAGCAGGACCGGCACATCCGGATGATGCAGCGCCGGCTGACGAAGAAGGTACTGGCGTCGGTCAAGAGCATGATGACCGGCGACCCCGAGCGGTACGCCACGTTCTGGCGGGAGTTCGGCGCCGTGCTGAAGGAGGGCCTGGTCACCGACCCCGACAACCGTGACGCCCTCCTCGCGGTGGCCTCGTTCACGACCACGCACGGGGACGACGGCACGTCCACCCTGAAGCAGTACGTGGAGCGGATGCCGGACGGGCAGGACGACATCTGGTTCGTCACCGGCGAGTCCCGGGAGAGCCTCGACGCCTCCCCGCACATGGAGGCGTTCCGGGAGCGCGGCATCGAGGTGCTGCTGCTCACCGACCCCGTCGACGAGGTGTGGGTCGACGCCGTGGGCGAGTACGAGGGCAAGCGGCTGCGGTCGATCGCCAAGGGCGAGGTCGACCTCGACGCGCGGGAGGACGACGGGGGCGAGGGCGAGCGGGAACAGCGGACCGAGGAGTACGCGGGTCTGCTCGGCTGGATGCGGGAGCGGCTGGACGAGGACGTCAAGGAGGTGCGGCTGTCGACGCGGCTGACGGTGTCCCCGGCCTGTCTCGTGGCCGACGCGAACGACCTCACGCCGGCGCTGGAGAACATGTACCGGGCCATGGGCCAGGAGGTGCCGCGCGCCCGGCGCGTCCTCGAGCTCAACCCGGATCACGCGCTGGTGAAGGGCCTCAACGCGGCGTACCGGGAGCGCGAGGACCGTTCCGGCCTCACCGACACGGCCGACCTCCTGTACGCGCTCGCCGTGCTGGCGGAGGGCGGCCGGCCGAAGGACCCGGCGCGGTTCGTGCGGCTGATGGCGGACCGGCTGGAGCGCACCCTGTGAGGTGCCGGTGATCACGGGCGGACCGGTCCGGCCGTCCGCGGCCTGAGGACCGGGATCACCGTCATGAGGACGTAGGCGGTCAGGGGGACGACCGGTCCCCTCGGCACGTCACGCCCCCCGGGCAGGGGATGCCCGGCGGACGCGGCCGCCGCGGCGGCGTTCACCCCCGGCCGCGGCGGGAGCAAGCCCGGGTACGGGCGTCGGCGTACGCCGGACGCGGTCAGCGCTCGCGCGGCCCGGCGCACCCCGACGGGGGTGGGCCGGGCCGCGTCGGCCGGGTTCCCGCCGACGGGATGATGTTCCGGCCGAGGCCGCGGCGTGTCCCCGGCCGACTCTGGGCACCTGTGAGCGGTGAGCTCACCCGATTATCTTTTCACCCTGCTCGGTGCCGGCGCCCTCGGCGCGGCCGTACTGCCCCGGCTGGTGGCGCGCAGACCGCTGTCGTTGCCGCTGGTGTTCCTCGTCTGCGGGGTCGTCCTCCAGCTGTCGCCCCTGCCCGTGCCCGACATCGACCCGGTGGCGGACCGGACGTGGGTGGAGCACGTCACCGAGATCTGTGTGATCGTCTCCCTCATGGGCGCCGGTCTCGCCCTGAACCGGCCGTTCGGCCGTCGGCGCTGGCAGGGCACCTGGCGGCAGCTGGGCGTCACCATGCCGTTGACCATCGCGGCCGTGGGCCTCCTGGCCTGGGGCCTGCTCGACTGGCCGCCGGTCGCCGCGCTGCTGCTGGCCGCCGTGCTGGCGCCGACCGATCCGGTGCTCGCCTCGGAGGTCCGGGTGGGCGCGCCCACCGACTCCGAGCACGACGAGGACGAGGTGCGCTTCACGCTCACCAGTGAGGCCGGGCTCAACGACGGCCTCGCCTTCCCCTTCGTCCTGGCGGCCGTCGCGCTCGCCGCCGCGGGCGGACGTCCCACCGGCGACGGGACCGCCCACTGGGTGCTGGTCGACGTGCTGTACAAGTGCGCGATGGGCGTGTCCGCGGGGCTCGCCGTCGGCGCGCTGCTCGGGTGGCTGTTCTTCCGGGCGGGCCGGCGGGCGATGCGGCTGTCCGAGCACCGGGAGGGGTTCGTCGCCATCGGCGCCACGTTCCTCGCCTACGGGGTGACGGAACTGCTGCACGGCTACGGCTTCCTGGCCGTGTTCGTCACCGCCTGCCGGATCCGCCGGGCGGAGCGCGCCCACGGCTACCACACGGTGCTGCACGACTTCGTGGAGCAGGTGGAGCGGCTGCTCACCGCCGCACTGCTGTTCCTGCTCGGTGTGTTCGTCGCACAGGGCGGGCTGGCGTCGCTGACCTGGCAGGGGGCGGCCGTGGGTCTGCTGCTGCTGTTGGCGGTCCGGCCGCTGACCGCGTGGGCCGCCCAGGTCGGCACGTCCGCCGGCCCCCGTGAACGCGTGGTGATCGCCTTCTTCGGGATCCGCGGCATCGGCTCGCTGTTCTACCTGGCCCATGCGCTCGGCTCCGCCGGTTTCGGCGTTCCGGCCGAGCGGTTGTGGGCGGTGGTGACCTTCACCGTGCTGGCCTCCGTCGTGCTGCACGGGGTGAGTGCCACCCCCGTCATCTCGCGCCTCGACCGGCTGCGGACCCACCGGGCCCGGGCGGGCGGTGCGGGACCGGAGCCGGACGAGGCCGAGGTGGCGGGCGAACGGCTCTGACCGCTCCGTTCCCCGGCGGGAGGGGACCCTCCCCGCGCGGGCTCTCCCGGAGGAATCCCTCCGGGAGGGCCCGCGCCCTCGGTGCCGGCCGGATCCGGACGCGGTCCCCGGGACACACGGGAATCGGGCCCCGCATTGGCATAGACCTGACATCGATCGGCTCGCTAAGCTCTGTTCAACTCAGGCTGAGAGCGCTCTCACACTGCGGTTGTTCCACCCCCACCTTGCTGGAACGACGAAGGGCACCTTCCATGAGACGCACCCGACTCGCGCACGCCGGCGTGGCCGCCCTGCTCATGATCGGCAGCTGGACCGCGGCCGGCACCCTGCCGGCCGCGGCGCAGGACGCCCCCGGCTCCCCCACCGCCCGCACCGCCGGCTCCGCGCCCGCCTCCGCCGGCCTGCTGGAGGCGATGCGGCGGGACTTCGGGCTGACCCGCGCCGAGGCGGAGGACCGGCTGGCCGCCGAGCGGAAGGCCACCGACCTCGCGCCCGAGGCCCGCAGGACCGCCGGACCGGCGTACGGCGGCGCCTGGTTCGACGCGAAGAGCGAGAAGCTGACCGTGGCCGTCACCCCGGACGCCGACGCCTCGACGGTACGGTCCCTGCGCGCGTCCGGCGCGGCCGTCCGCACCGTCGAGCGCAGCGCCCGGCAGCTGGACGCGGCCAAGTCCCGCATCGACCGCCTGGAGGCGCCCTCGGGCGTGAGCAGCTGGGCCGTCGACCCGGCCGCCAACACGGTCGCCGTGAACGTCGTCGCCGGCGCACGAGCCGACAACGATGTCCGCGCGTTCCTGGACGAGGCCCGCGAGGCCGGCCCGGTCACCGTGCGGACCGTGCGGGCCCCGGCCCGGACCTTCGCCGCCGGAACGGTGGGCGGCGACCCCTACTACACCGGCAACGTCCGCTGCTCCATAGGCTTCTCGGTGCACGGCGGCTTCGTCACCGCCGGACACTGTGGCGGGGCCGGCGGCCAGGTCAGGGGCTGGGACGGCTCGTACATCGGCACCTTCCAGGGCTCCTCGTTCCCGGGCAACGACTACGCCTGGGTGAACGTGGGCAGCGGCTGGTGGACGGTGCCGGTGGTGCTCGGCTGGGGTACCGTGCCGGACCGGCTGGTGCGCGGCTCGGCGGAGGCGCCGGTCGGCGTCTCGGTCTGCCGCTCCGGCTCCACGACCCACTGGCACTGCGGCACCGTGCTGGCCAGGAACGAGACGGTCAACTACAGCCAGGGCGCGGTGCACCAGATGACGAAGACCAGCGTCTGCGCCGAACCGGGCGACTCGGGCGGCTCGTTCATCAGCGGCGACCAGGCGCAGGGCGTCACCTCCGGCGGCTGGGGCAACTGCTCCGGCGGGGGTGAGACCTGGTTCCAGCCGGTCAACGAGATCCTCAACCGCTACGGACTGACACTGCACACGGCCTGACCCGCCACGACCGGGAGCGGGCCCCGCCGGACGACCGGCGGGGCCCGCTCCCGCACACGGCCGGAAGTCCCCCCAAAAGTTACCGTGCCGTAACCCACTCATAGGTTACCGGCGGTAAGTAAGCGCTGCTAGTTTCCGGTTCGTCTTCCCGGAGCGGAGCGAGGAGCGAGCCGTGAGCCGTATCAGCAGCGTGCTGACCACCGTGGTCGCCACGACCGCCTGTGTCTGTGTGTCCGCGGCGCCCGCCGCCGCGGGCGACCCCGTGGTGTCCCGGGGCGTCACCGTCCCCGCCTTCTACACCCCGCCCGCCGAACTGCCGTCGGGCAACGGCGTACTGGTCCGCCACGAACCACTGCGCCTCGGGCTGAGCCTGCCCGGCCTGGACGGCCGCACCCTGCCCGGCACGGCGACCCGGCTGATGTACACCTCCACCGATTCGGGCGGGCAGCGGGTCGCCGTCACCGGCGCCTACATCGAGCCGTCCGCCGGCTGGAAGGGCGAGGGACCCCGCCCCCTGGTGGTCGTCGGCTCGGGGACCATGGGGCAGGGCGACCAGTGCGCGCCCTCGCTCGCCCTGCAGCATCCGCTGACCCTGACCGGGGAGACGCTGTCCGTCGGATACGACAACCTGGCCGTCTACCGGCTCCTCGCCACCGGGGCGGCCGTCGTCGTCACCGACTACGTGGGCCTCGGCGCGACCGACCGGCTCCACACCTACGTCAACCGGCTCGACCAGGGGCACGCCATGCTGGACGCGGCCCGCGCGGCCCGCTCCGTGCCGGGTGCGTCGGTCACCGCCGACTCGCGCGTGGGCATGTACGGCTACAGCCAGGGTGGCGGGGCCAGCGCGTCCGCCGCCGAACTGCACTCCGTCTACGCGCCCGAGGTGAAGCTCGTCGGCACCTACGCCGGCGCGCCGCCCGCCGACCTGACGGCGGTGATGGAGGGCATCGACGGCAGCGCCCTGGCGGCCGCGCTCGGCTGGTCGATCAACGGTTTCGCCCAGGCGGAGCCCGCGTTGAAGGAGGTCCTCGACCAGCACGTCAACGCCACCGGCCGGGCCGCCCTCGACAGCATCGCCACCAGCTGCGTCGGTGACGCGATCCTCGGCCACGGCTTCACCAAGAGCACCAAGTGGACGAAGGACGGCAGTTCGCTCGCCGACGTCATCGCCGACGAGCCGGACGCCCGGGCCGTCCTCGACGAGCAGCGCATCGGCAGGCTCAGACCCACCGGCCCGGTCCGCCTGGTGACCGGCGTCCAGGACGACATCGTGCCGCACGCGCAGTCCCGTCGACTGGCCCTGGACTGGTGCCGCAAGGACGCCGACGTCACCTACAAGGCGGTCGTGCTGCCCAACCTCGGCGACAAGATCCTCACCAACCACCTCACGCCGCTCCTCACCGACCAGGGCGACGCCGTGCGGTGGCTGACCGAGCGGCTCGAGGGCGAGCCGACTCGCTCCAACTGCTGGAGCATGCCGCTCCAGCCCTGAACCGCCGGCAACGTGACGAGCCCCGTCCCGGAATTCCGGGACGGGGCTCGCGAGGGAGCGCCGGGCAGGCCTTGCACCTGCATCTCCCCGCAGGAAGCGGGGCGTCTTTCCTTGGACCACCAACGCACGGTCGGGTTGCGGAGGTTTCCGTCGCCGCGACCTGGGACAACCATAGCGGCGATCGCCCCAGTAGTCACATCGGTTCACCTCCGCCCCAGGAGTGCTCCGGCGGGGGCTCCCTCGAAGTTCCGCTCGACCTGCGCCTTCTCCGCCGCGCTCGGGTAGGGGCTGGTGCACGAGGTTCCGGCGCTGGCACCCGACATCAGGCTGGAGCAGGGACCGGGCTTGCGGTCCGGCAGGCCGAGCAGGTGGCCGAGTTCGTGGGCCGCGATCCGGATCGTGGAGTAGCCCCGGTCCACGGCCTGGCGCCCGAAGTAGACGGTGCCGCTGCCCAGTGAGGCGGGGACGGAGCGGGGCCAGCCGTCGTCCGCCACGATCCGGACGTCGGCGCGCTGCCCGGACGCGGCCGGACGCAGCTCGACGGCCTCCACGCTCTCGTTCCAGACCGCCGCGCCCTTCTCGACCGCGGCCTTGAACTCCGCGGCGCCGCTCGCGTCGTAGGTGACCACGTCGTCGGTCGCCTGGCGCTGGACCGCGGCGGACGGAACGGCCGTGGCGGGGCCGTTCAGCAGGGGGCCGGACAGGAGGAGGACCGCGGCCAGGCCGCCGGTCAGCGTACGGACTCGCATGGGCGATCTCCTTGTGGGGAGCGGGGCGGTCGTGCTCGTGCCGCTTCCGCTTTCGCCTGCCCGTCGGCGCGGACTCCAATCCGTCGCCCCGTCCGCCCGCCGGTCCCGGAGCCGTGCCGCCGCGTTCCGCGGGAGGGGCCGGTCGGACTTCCCGACCGGGCGGGGGCGCTGTGGCGGGGGCTTCGGGGTCATCGGCTTCACCGCGCTCGCGCAGGGGCCGCTGACCGGACGCTGTCCCGACGGCGGGCCGCGGGCGGCGGCCGGCACGTCGTTCGGCACCGGGTGGCCGACCGACGACGCGCTGCACCGGCTGCGCGCCCTGAAGGGCATCGCGGCCCGGCGCCGGCAGGCCCTCGCGCAGATGGCGCCGGCCCGGGCCCTGCGCGACCCGCGGGTCACCTCGCCGGTCATCGGCGCGTCCCGCACCGAGCAGCCGGAGCAGAACGTCGCCGCACTGGAGAACCTCGACCTCGACGCCGGGGAACCGGCCGAGATCGACGCGTACGCCACCGAGGGCGGCGTCGACCTGTGGTGCGAGGCCCGGCCGGGCACGCTGGGCCGGGCCCCGGGGGCGGCACGAGGTGTGCGCCGCCGCGGACGGGGAACTGCGGTGCGGTGAGCCGCTTGGCCCCCACACAGTTCGGACGGCCGTATGCAGACCTTCCTGCCGTACCCCGACTTCTGCGAGTCGGCGCTGGTGCTCGACCGGCGCCGGCTGGGCAAACAGCGGGTGGAGACGATCCAGGTGCTGCGCGGTCTGACCGTGCCGGGCTACGGGTGGCGCCGTCATCCCGCGGTCCGCATGTGGACCGGCTACGAGGAGGCGCTGGTGCGGTACGGCCTGGAGATCTGCCGCGTCTGGCGCGACCGTGGCCACCAGGACAGCTGCGCCGCCACCCTCGTGGCCGACCTCGCCCGGGTGCGGCCCGGCGCGCCGGTGCGCAGCCAGCGGGAGCTGGCCGAGGCCGGCGAGCTGCCGCCCTGGCTCGGGGACGACGCCATGCACCGCAGCCACCGTTCGGCGCTGCTCCGCAAGGAACCGGACGTCTACGCGGAGTTCTTCCCCGGGGAGCCGGACGACCTGCCGTACGTCTGGCCGTCGTCCGACCGCGATCCGGAGGCGGCCGGCGGCTGACCCCGGGGTCCCCCTCCCCCGGGGTCCGCCGGGGTGCCCGGCCGTCCGTCACCGCGCGGACAGGTACTCCTCCACTCCCGGCGCCGCGTGCGCGTCCTCCGCGTTCACCACGCCGCCGACCGCCTCGGCGTCGGGCGTGAGCACGTACGTCTCGACGCTCGCGGGGCGGTCGACGTCGGAGAAGTCCTGCGGGGTGCCGAGGCCGGTGTCGGCGTTCGTCTGCGCGCGGTGCGCCTTGACGACGTCCTCGCGGGTGAGGCCGCCCGCCTCGCAGGCCTTCTCCAGGTCGGCGCCCATGAGCCGGGCGGCGTTGTACCCGGAGAGCACGCCGGAGTCGACCGGCGAGTCCGGGTACTTCTTCCGGTACGACGCCACCATGGTCTTCACGCCGGGCAGGTCGGAGCTGACCGCGGGCGCCGCGCTCACGATGCTGAGCATCGCCGCCAGGGCGGGCGCGGCGGGGGTCTTCATGAGCTGGGGTGCGAAGCCGGGGGCGCTGCTGACGACGGGGACCTTCAGACCGCGGGAGGCCGCGACGCCGACGAGGGAGGCCGTCTGCGCGGGCCCGGCGCTGATCAGGACGGCCTTCACGCCCTCCTTGCGCAGGGCCGAGACCTGGGCGGACAGGTCGGTGTCCGTGGCCTTGATCTTCTGTCCGGCCACCTTCAGTCCGGCCTTCCGGGCCGCCCAGGTGGATCCTTCCAGCGCGTTGGCTCCGTAGTCGCCCTCGAAGTGGACGTGGCCGATGGTGTCGCCCTTCTTCAGGCCCTTGGTGCGGGTGAGGAACTCGACGGCGGCGATCATGTCGACGTCGTAGGTGGTGCCGAGGACCTGGATGGCGTCCCTGCCGAGCAGGGAGGCCGCCCAGGCCTGCGGGAAGGTGAGCACCTTGTCCCGCTCGATGTCGTCGAGCAGCGCGGCGACCACCGGGGAGCCGATGACCTGGGGCAGCGCCACGACGTCCGGGGCGATGTCGGCGTAGGCGGTGACCGCCTTCTGCACGTCGTAGCCGTGGTCCTTGACGACGATCTCCACCGTGCGGTCGCAGATGCCGCCCTTGGCGTTGGTCTCGTCGGCCCACATCTGCTGGGCCTGCACGATGCTCTTGCCGAGGGTGGCGTAGGGGCCGGTCAGGTCGGTGAGGGCGCCCAGTCTGATGGTGTCGGCGTCGACGCCGGGCCCGGTGCGGACGCCGTCGGCGGCCTCGCCGCCCTTGTCGCCGTCGTCCGCCTTGGAGCTGCATCCGGTGGCCGCGAGCAGCAGGGCGAGGGCGCCGGCGAGGACGGCCTTGGCGGTACGGCGCCGGGTGCGGCGGGTTCGGTGCGTGGTGTTCACGGAGTGTGCTCCTTGGGTCGTGCGGCCGGTTGCGGAGGCGGGGGGACGACGGTGTCCGGGGCGGGGGTGCGGGATCGGCGGCGCCGTACGCGGCCTCGGACCCGGCGTGCCAGGCCGTGCAGACCGTCGGGGGCGTACAGCAGGACCAGGACGATCGCCGCGCCGTAGAGGTAGCGGGCCGCCTCGGTGGGGCCCACGGCGCCCTCGGCGGAGCCCGGGGCGGTCACCAGCGGGAGCTGGTCGGCGTACCGGGTCATCAGCAGCGGCAGGGCGGTGACGAAGACGGCGCCGGCGGTGGCTCCGGCGACGGACCCGAGACCACCGATGACGATCATGGCGAGGTAGTCGACGGAGAGCGCGAGGGAGAAGTAGTCCGGGACGACGCGGCGGAAGGCGAGCGCCAGCAGCACTCCCGCGAGGCCCGCGTACATCGACGACACCACGAAGGCCGCCGAGCGGTGCCGGGCGACGTCGACGCCCATCACGGCGGCCGCGGTCTCGCTGTCGCGCAGGGCGGCCAGCGCCCGGCCGGGGCGTGAGCGCAGCAGGCCGCGGGCGGTGAACCAGGTGAAAGCGAACAGGGCCAGGCCCAGGAACCACAGCCGTTCCTCCGCGCCGAACGGCACCCCGAGGACGGTCAGTTCGGGATCGCCCTGCGCGAAGGTGAACCCGCCGAGGGTGAGCGGGGGCACGGAGCGGCCGTTGAAGCCGCCGGTGACGGAGTCGGCGGTCAGCAGGACGTGGTGGCCGAGGAAGACCAGCGCGAGGGTGGCGATGCCCAGGTAGATGCCCTTGACCCGGGCGGCGACGGGGCTGAACAGGCCGCCGGCCGCTCCCGCGAGCAGGACCGCGAGGAGCGCGGCGAGGACCGGGGGCAGTCCTGGACCCGGTTCGCCCGCGAGCCAGGCGTAGCCGTAGGCGCCGACGGCGAGGAAGAAGGCGTGACCGAGGGAGAGTTGCCCCGCGGTGCCGCTGAGCAGGGCGAGGCCGGTGGCGCCGATGGCGGCCGCCATGGAGAACAGGCCGATGCGCAGCCAGAAGGCGTCCAGGTAGAACGGCGGCAGGCACAGGAGGACGGCGAGCGGCAGGAGCCGGGCCCGGCGGCGGGTGAGGGCGGCGAGGAGTCGGTCAGACACGGGCCGCCCCCTTCGCGCCGAACAGCCCGGTGGGCCGTACGAGGAGGACGAGCAGCATCACCGCGTACGGGGCGACGTCGCCGAACCCCTCGCCGAGGACGTGCAGTTCGGACTGGTAGCCGACGACGAGCGCCTCGGTCAGGCCGATGATCAGGCTGCCCGCGAGGGCGCCGGCCGGGGAGGCGAGGCCGCCGAGGATCGCGGCCGGGAAGGCGTTGAGGGCGATCTGCCCGGTGGTGCGCTCCAGTCCGGGCGCGGGGAACGCGGCGAGGAACACGGCGGCCAGCGCGGCGAGCGCGCCCGCCAGGCACCAGGCGCCCGCGCGCACCCGGCCGAGCCGTACGCCCATGAGCGCGGCGGCCTCCAGGTCCTCGGCCGCCGCCCGCAGGGACAGTCCCCAGGAGGTGAACCGGAAGAGCGCGAACACCCCGCCGATGACCGCGGCCGACACCACGATCGCGGCGAGCCGGCTGTCGGCGACGGTCACCGGGCCCAGTTCGGTCACCGCGTCGCCCCACGGGTCCCCCAGGGACAGCAGGTCGCCGCCGATGCGCCGGGAGAGGTCGGTGAGCAGGACGATGTCGATGCCGATGGTGACGATGGTCTGCACATGGGCGGAGTGGGCGTCCTGGCCGCCTCGTTGCAGCAGGAACCGGTCGAGCGCGCCGGCGAGGGCGGCCGTGGTGAGGACCGCCAGGGCGAGCGCCCCGGCGAAGCCGAGGTCGTCGTGGAGCACGGCGGTGAGGTAGCCGCCGAGCAGGAGCAGGGAGCCGTGGGCGAAGTTGAGGACGCCGGAGGCCTTGAAGATGACGACGAAGCCGAGGGCGACCAGCGCGTAGACCGCGCCGAGCGCCAGTCCGCCGAGGACGTTGTCGAGGAAGGCCGTCATGCCGCGTCCTCCCCGGGCGCGTCGGTGCCGAGGTAGGCGCGCAGCACCTCGGGGTCCCGGCGGACCTCGTCGGGGGTGCCGTGGGCGATGGGCCTGCCGAAGTCGAGCACCGTGACGTCGTCGGCGAGGCGCATGACGAGGCCCATGTCGTGCTCGACGAGGACGACGGACAGGCCGAGTGCGGCGCGGAGTTCGCCCACCACCTCGGCGGTGCGGGCGCGTTCGGCGGCGTTCATGCCGGCCACGGGTTCGTCGAGGAGCAGCACACGGGGCTCCAGGCAGAGGGCGCGGGCGAGTTCGACGCGCTTGCGGTCGCCGTACGACAGCAGGGCGACGGGGCTGTCGAAGTGGGGTCCGAGACCGGTGAGTCCGGCGATCTCGCGCGCTCTGGCGAGGTGTTCGCGCTGTTCCCGTGCGGCGCTCGGCAGGCGCAGCGCGCTCGCGGCGAACCCGGCGCGGGACAGGGCGTGGCGGCCGAGCATCAGGTTGTCGGCGACGGTGCCGTGGGTGGTGACGATGTTCTGGAAGGTGCGGGCCACGCCGAGCGCGGCGATGCGGTGCGGGGCGAGGCGGGTCAGCTCGGTGTCGCCGAGCGTCACCGTGCCGGCGGCCGGGCGGCACAGGCCCGACAGCACGTTGAAGCAGGTCGACTTGCCGGCGCCGTTGGGTCCGATGAGCGCGTGCACCGAGCCGGGGGCGACGGTGAAGGAGACGCCGTCGAGGGCGGTGAGTCCGGCGAAGCGCACGGTGACGTCCCGCACGTCGAGCACGGGCGGCGCGGTGGTGGTGCGGTCGGTCACGCCGCCCCCTGGTCCTCGGCCGGCTCGCCCAGGTAGAGGCGGCGTACGGCGTCGGTGCGGGCGAGTTCGTCGGCGGGGCCGGACAGCCGGGTCTCGCCGACCTCCAGGACGTGCGCGTGGTCGGCGAGGGAGAGCGCCATGCCGGCGTTCTGCTCGACGAGGAGGACGGCGGTGCCCTGGGCGTTGATCTCGCGGATCACCTCGGCGATGCGGTACACCATCTGCGGGGCGAGGCCGAGGGAGGGCTCGTCGAGGAGCAGCAGGCGCGGGGCGGCCATCAGGGCGCGGCCGATGGCGAGCATCTGCTGTTCGCCGCCGGAGAGCAGGCCGGCCGCCTGGTGGGTGCGCTCGGCGAGGCGGGGGAAGAGCGTGAGGACCCGGTCGCGGGCCTCCTGGACCTGGGCGCGGCCGCGCCGCCCGAGGCCGAGGCCGCCGGAGCGCAGGTTCTCGTCGACCGAGAGTCCGGCGAACACCCGTCGCCCCTCGGGGACCTGGACGACCCCGGCGCGTACCGCCGCGACGGGGTCCTTGCCGTCGAGCACCGTCGCGCCGTAGCGGACGCGGCCGGCCGTGATCGCGCCGCGGTGCAGGCGCAGCGTGCCGGAGACGGCGCGCAGCAGGGTCGTCTTGCCTGCGCCGTTGGCGCCGAGCAGGGCGACGACGGCGCCGTGCGGCACGGTCAGGGACACGGAGCGGAGGGCGGACAGCGCGCGGCCGTAGGTCACGTCGACGTCCTCGACGTGCAGCGCGGGTGGGCTGTCCGGTGGTGCTTCGGGCATCACGGCTCCTCGGGGCCGGGCCGCGCGGGGCGGCGACGGCTTCGGGGGAAGGGGTGCCTCACGACAGCACGGGGGCGGAGGAGCGGTACAGCTTTCGGCGCCCGTACGCTGCGGCGTACCAACGCGGGTGGGCGGGGGTTGTGCGGGTGCCCAGGCGGGGCCGTCGCGGCGGCACCGGGGTCGAGCACAGGGCCGGGGTGTCACTCGCCGCCTCCGGCGCGGGTGCCGCCGCGACGGCCCTCCCCCGGCCCTCGGCTGCGCTCGGGCGGGGGAGGCACGGCCGCCCGCGGCCGGGCGGGGTGGGGTCAGGGGCGGAGGAGGGTGCGGGCCGTCAGGGCCAGGCTGACCTCGATCAGGTCGGTGGGGCGGGAGAGGGAGCGGCCGGTGAGTTGTTCGTAGCGGCGGAGGCGGTTGAGGACCGTGTTGCGGTGGCAGTAGAGGCGGCGGCTCGCCCGCTGGGCCGAGCCGTCGCAGGCCAGCCAGGTGGCCAGGGTGTCCAGCAGGACCTCCGCGTCGGCGGGTTCGAGGTGGGCCAGCGGGCCGAGCAGCCGCTCGGCCAGCGCGGCGCCGAGTTCGGGACTCGACACCACCAGCGCCGCCGGCAGGTGCTCGGTCAGGTGGACCGTGCCGCCCTGCTCGGGGCACAGGCTCAGCGCGGTGTCCGCCAGCCGGCGCGCCTCCCCCACGGCGGACAGCCCCTCGACCGCGCTGCTGACGCCCACCCGCACCCCCGCCGCCCGTTCCTCCGGGACGACGGGCTCCGTGCCGTCCTCGACCAGGACGATGCCGTGATCGGCGTCCACGCCCGTGTGCCAGTGCGCGCGCACACCCGGAGCCAGGACCGCCTGGGCAGCGGGACAACCGGTGGGCCCGCCGCCGGCGACCGCGACGACCACGTACCGCCCGTGCTCGGGCAGGTCCAGCGCCTGCGCGGCCTCGGGCAGGTCGGCGATCCTGCTCGTGCCGTCCAGCAGGGCCGCGGCCAGCAGACGCACCCTGTTCTCCCTCCGCCACGCCAGTTGCCGCTCGGTCTGCCGGTAGGCGTCCGCGACGAGGGTGCAGTGCTCGTCGACGAAGTTCCACACGTCGGACGCCACGTGCACCAGCAGCCGTACGTCCTCGGGCGCCGTCCGGGAGGTCTCGTCGACCAGGCCCTGCCACACCAGCGAGCCGCCCAGCCGGAAGGCGTGCAGCAGGGCGTCCAGCGGCAGCCCCTGCTCGGCGCGCGTGGCGCCGATCTTCCAGGAGCAGTGCCGTGCCGCGTCACGGGCGCCCCGCGGATCGATCAGGGAGGAGATGCTGTGCCGCAGCGAGCGGTGCACCTCCTGCCAGGTCGCGGCGGCGTCCCCCTCCACCGCGGTCCGGTACGCGGGCTCCTGCTCCTGCAGGACGGCGACCAGCCCGTCGGTGAGCTGGGGCAGGTCGTCCAGCAGGACGCGGGCGGCCCGGTGCAGCACGCGCAGCGCGTCGGCGTCGATCAGCGACCGCACCCGCGGCGTGCGCGGCCGCGGCGCGGGCGCGGGTCCAGGGCGCGGCAGGGTACGTGACCGTACGGCGTGTTGCATCGCGCATCTCCCCCCAGGGTCGGTTTCCCGGCGGTGCCCGTGCGGCGGCGCTCCCCCGTAACGGCGTCCGGCCGGTACGGGGGAGCCCGTGGGCCGGCCGCCATCGGACTCGTCCTGCCCCGAAGGATGACATACCGTCCGGTCGGTCCCTAGAGCTGTGCACCGGTCTTTTCCGTCTGCCCGACGAGGCGGACCAGCTCGACCCGGGAACGGACGCCCAGGGTGGAGAAGATGTTCCGCAGGTGGTAGTCGACGGTGCGGGTGCTGACGGACAGGCTCAGGGCCACCTCCCGGTTGGTGGCGCCCTCGGCGACACACCGTGCGATGCGCAGCTGCTGCGGGGTGAGCCGGGACAGCTCCCCGGCCCCCGGCCGGCCGGGGGCCGCACCACCCGCCCGTGACTCGGCGGCGGCCTGCTGCGCCCACAGGTGCGCGCCGCAGCGCTCGAAGCCCACCAGCGCCTCCCCGAGACGGTCCCGCGCCTCGCGCAGCCGGCGCCTGCGCCGCAGCCACTTGCCGTAGAGCAGTTCGGTGCGCGCCCGCTCGAAGTCCCCGGCCGTCTCCCCGTGACGGTCCAGGGCGCCCAGGTACAGGGCGCCGGCCGCGTCCGGGGCGGCCAGGAGGGCGCGGCAGCGCAGGAGCTGGGCGGGGGCCTGGGGGTCGGCTCCGCACGCGGCCCATCGGGCGAAGTCCTCGACGGCCGCGGCCGCGCGCTCGGGGCGTCCGGCGAGTGCGGCGGCCTCCACGAAGCAGGGGACGGCGAGCATCCACACCGCGAAGTGGCCGCGGCGCGCGCCGGGGCCGACCAGGGGGCCGAGCCGGTCCGCCGCCTCGCGGGGGCGGCCGGCGCCGAGGTCGGCGCGGGCCGCGGCCCACTGGGCGAGCGTCGCGGCCTGCGCCAGTCCGTGCCGGCGGGCGGTGCGCAGGGCCGCGGCGGCGTGTTCGGCGACGATCTCCCGCTCCCCCTCGATGGACGCGGCGAGCGCCAGCACCGCGTGGTGGTGGGCGGCGGTGTTGCGCTGCCCGGCCCGCGACGCGGTGCGCAGTCCCTCCTCGGCGTGGGTGCGGGCCAGCTGGTGGCGTCCGGCGCGCAGTTCGGCGTAGGCCAGGTACTCCAGCGCCCTCGGTTCGAGGGCGGCGCAGCCGAGGGTGCGGGCCGCGGCGAGCGCCCTCGCGCCGGCGCGGCGGGCGGCGGTCACGTCACCGAGCATGAGCGCGGCGGAGGCGGACCGCAGGAGCGGCTCGGGATCGCCGCCGGACAGCCCGTGTTCGACCACCCTGCGCAGCGGACCGGCGGCGCGGTCGAACCGTCCCAGGAGCACGGCCCGCATCCCCTCCCGGTGGTCCCGGAGCGGCCCGGAGCGCAGGGCGGCACCCCACGCCTCGTTCCCGGCGGCCGGTGTGCGCGTCGCGGCGGCCGTGAGGGCGTGGAGGCAGGAGGCGGGATCACCGGCGGCCCAGGCGGCGTCCGCCGCCCCCAGGGCCGCCGTGCCCGCGGACGCGTGACCGGACCCGGCCAGCAGTCCCGCGGCGAGCAGGAAGGACTCACGGGCGTCGTCCACCGGCCCGTCGGCGAGGAGCACCGTGCCCCGCAGGAGTTCCGCGCCGCCGCGTACCGACGCGGGTGCCGGACCGCTCCGCGCGGCCTCGAGCAGGCGCAGGGCCTCGGGCGAGCGCCCGGTGAGGAGTGCCTGTGCCGCGGCGGCGGTGTAGCGGTGCGCCCGCTCCTCCCCGTCCGGTGTCAGTCCGGCGGCGCGGGTGAGCGCCCTGCGGCGCAGGTCCGGCGGTGCGGAGGCCGCTGCCGCCGCGAGGCCGGCCGCGAGGCCGGGAGCGGGGCCCGTGACGGTCCAGGAACGGTGCAGCAGCGCGAGGACGCCCTCCGCGCCGGCGTCCGTCAGGCACTCGGCCAGTGCGCGGTGCGCGGCACGGCGCCGCTCGGGCGGCGCACCCGCGTACACCGCCCGTGCCAGCAGCGCGCTGCGGAACCGCAGGCGGCCCTCGGCCGCCACCAGCACCTCGGGCAACGGCTCCGCCGGGCCCGTCCCGGCCGCCCTCCGTACCAGGTCCGCGTCGGCGTCCGGTTCCCCCGTCGCGTGCACGGCGGCCGCCGTCGCCAGCAGCAGGGCGGCCCGGTCCGGCGGCAGACCGGTCGGACATCCGCCGGTCACCCCGGTGAGCACCTCCCCGTCGGCCAGTGGCCGGGGCAGCGGCCGGCACCCGGCGAGCTGGGCGGGCGACAGCCGGTGGATCAGCGCCAGCAGCAGGGCGGGATTGCCCTCCGCCTCCGCCACCAGCTCCTCGCGCACGCCGGGGTCGACGGCACCGTCCGTCATGTCGTCGACCGTCCGTGCCGCGTCCCCGGGCGCCAGGGGGCCCAGCCGCAGCACGGGCAACCCCGCCAGTTCCCGGTCGACGGGCCGGTGTCCGGGAACCGTGAGGAGCAGTCCGGCCCGCAGCCCCGCCGCGCGCGCCCGCGCGGCGGCGTGCCCCAGCGCGGCGCGGGAGGCCGCGTCCCACAGATGCGCGTCGTCCACGCACACCAGGAGCGGCGACGCGTCGGCCGCCACGCGCAGGACGTCGAACAGCACCTCCCCCGCCGTACCGTCGTCGGGGACCCGCACGGTGCGGCCGGCGGCGCGCAGCAAGGCGTGCAGACCGCTCAGGGGCGGCGCGGTACGGCCGGAGCCGGCCCGTACGTGCCACACGGGTCCGGCGTGGAAGGAGCGGGCGGCGCACTCGAGGAACGTGGTGCGGCCGCAACCGGGTTCACCGGTCACGACGCGGACGCCGCCGGCGGTGCGCAGCCCCTCCGGCAGCCGGTGGACCGCCTGCCGTCGCGGGGTCGTCTGTCCGGTCATCCCCCTGATGTTACTCACGCGTAAGAAGATGTGGAGGGGACGCGTCCACCCGTGTGCCGGCGCCCAGGGGGACCGGCCTGCGGCGGTGCGCGCGCACAACGCCGGTGGCGGCCCGCGCCGTGCGCGGACCGCCACCGGGTGGTCGTGTGCCGGGAGTCCGGGGACTCAGGAGGTGTGCGGGCAGTTGCCCCGGGACTCCTCGACCGTCAGGCTCGGCCGGGGCAGCGGGCACAGGAACTGCTCGTAGCGGGTGTCGTTGTCGATGAACCGCTTCAGCCAGGAGATGCTGTACTTCGCGATCGTCGTGTTCGACGAGTTGGGCGTGAAGTGGGTGGCGCCGTTCAGCTCGATGTAGGCCCGGTCCAGGGAGGACGGCAGGCCGGTGTAGAGGGGCTCGGCGTGGCTGGAGACGGGAGCGATGGTGTCGCCGTCGGCGCCGAACAGGAGGGTGGGGGTCCTGACCTCGGACCAGGTCTTGTCGAGGTTCCAGGGCGTCAGCGGGATCGCCGCCTGGAGCGAGGGCCGGTCCTTGGCGGCTTCGAGGGTTCCGCCGCCGCCCATCGAGTGGCCCATGACGCCGAGCCGGCTGCTGTCGATGCGGCCGCGGACCGCGCTGCGCTGGGTGAGGTAGTCCAGCGCGGCGAGCAGCTGGTCGCCGCGGGAGGCGGGCTGGTCGAGGGTGGTGTTGGTGTCGATGGTGAACACCACGAACCCCTGGGAGGCCAGGCGCGGACCCAGCCAGGCGATGGAGGACTGGTAGGCGGTGAAGCCGGGCGAGACGGCGATCGCGCCGAAGGTGCCGTCGGCGGTGCTGGTCGGGTAGTAGATGGTGCCTCCGCCGAAGCCGGTGACGGCCAGCGAGGAGACGGAGACGTCCGAGACCGCGTACGGGCCGCGCAGCGCCTCGATGCTCGATCCGGTGGGCGCCGGACCGCGTTCGTAGGGGTTGTCGGCCGCGTGGGCGCCGGGGCCGCTGAGCGTGGTGAGCGCGACGACGGCGGCGAGGGCCGCGGTCAGTCCGGCGAACCGGCCGCTTCCGCGCCTGCGGGTGTGGGGGTGCTGCTGCACGACGGGGAGTCCTCTCTGTCGCGGCGGACCGCCCGGCCGGCGCACGGGAACTGCGGCGTGGTGGGGCCGTGCCCCGGCCGGGGGCGCCGTCGATTGACTGGCGGTGCCACTGTCGGAGAGGAGGGGGCCGGCGCGGACCGGCAATCTCACCGGTCTCGTGCGCCGCGCCGGGTCCCGCGGCGTGCTCGGACTCCGGGGGGGGGGCGGCCGTGCCCGCGCGCACGGCAGGCACCGGCACGACGGGGGCGGCCGGACGGACGCGGTCACCGTCGGGGGCGGCGCCGACGGTGACCGCGGTGCGCGGAGCCGGCCCGCGCCGCTCCCGCTTCCCCGTGCGGTGACGTCCGTCCTTCGCCCCCGGCGGTCCCGCGTGTCACCCGACTGGCCCTCCGGGCGAGCCCCCCGGGGCCGGACCGTGCTCGTATGGAAGCGGCCTCCATGCCTACCCGGAGGGAGCTGGGAATGCACGAGATGTGGTGCGGTGCAGACACCTCGGGGGAGCTGGTGTGGCATGTCCTCACGTCGGACAAGTCATCCACGCTCTGCGGAGTGGAGAAGCGCAAGCAGGACGAGTCGGCTCGTCGGCACATGACGGACCGGCACTGCTTCTCCTGCATGAAGACGTTCCAGGCCGTCGTCGAGGCGAGCTGAGGCGGGAGACCGCCCCTGCCACCGGGCCGGCCCGAGCGGACCGGTTCAGTGGCAGGGACGGCCGTCGCCGGAGGGCGCCGGCCGGTGGACCTCCAGGCGGCAGAAGCAGGACGCCTCGATGGGCACGTCCGCCAGCGCGGCCGCCTGCTTGAGCTGCTGGGCGACGATCGCCGCCTCCCCGTTCCTTCCGGTGCGCAGCAGGCACTCGTGGAACCCGTGCAGCGACCAGACGTTGCCCGGGTGCTGCCGGGGCCGGGGCAGGGTGGCGTCGAGCCCGAGGTCGGCGCGGTACACGGCCTCGGCCTCCGCGACGCGGCCCTGCTCCAGCAGCAGCGCCCCGTAGGCGTGCCGGGTGGGCTGCATCCAGCCCCAGGGCTCGTCGTAGGGCAGGTTGTCGTCCAGTTCGACCGACCGCTCCAGCGCGGCGAAGGCGGTGTCGTACGCGCCCTGCCGGTAGGCGAGTTCGCCGTCCAGCATCGCGGACGCGACCTCGAGGATGTCGTGGCAGGTGTTGTTGAACAGCATCCGGGTCGCGGGGACGCGGCGCACGGCCGCGCGGAAGTCGTCCCGTTCGGCCTCGGCCCGGCCGGTGGCGCCGGTCGCGGAGAGGGCGACGCCCCGGGCGTAGTGGAGCATGGCGGTGGTCACGCAGTACAGCTCCGGATCGGCGGGGAACGGCAGCGCCAGGACGTCGTCCCAGCGGCCGAAGCGGATCAGGACGTGGACGCGCATCGCCAGGAACCCCTCGAGCCAGTCGGCCATGGGCGGGCTCTGCACCCGGAGGAGTTCCTCGGGGACGGCGGCCTCGAGCCGCGCGGCGGCGTCCAGGGCCACCTCCGACTGCCCGGCGAACAGGGCTCCGTAGATCCTGAAGTGGTGGTTGTGGGCACGGTAGAGCGTGTAGAAGTTCATGGCGCCGGCCCGCTCGAGGTACTTCTCGTCGGCGGCGACGGCGGCGGTGTTGTCGGAGACGACCCGGCGGTAGTCGCCGCACAGCACTTCCAGGTGCGAGGGCATGTGGTTCAGGTGCCCGGCGTCGGGTACGGCGCCGCGCAGCCGGTCGGCGACGGTGAGGGCGGCTTCCGGCGTGGGGGACATCTCCATCAGGTGGATGTACAGGTGGAGGATGCCGGGGTGGCGGGCGCCCGCGTCGGTGGCGAGCGCGCCGTCGAGGACGGCCTTGGCCTCCAGGGTGCGGGCTCCGTCGGCCGGACGGCCGGTCCGCAGGTCCCACAGCTGCCAGGGCGTGAGGTTCATCAGGGCGTCGGCGCAGAGCGTGGCCACGTCCGGGTCGCCGGGGGCGTCCTCGTACACGGCGAGCATCCGGTCCGCGTAGGGCTCGTTCCACACCGAGCAGTCCTCGGCGGCCTCCGCCTGGGGGTAGCGGGCGCGCAGGGCCTCGATGAGCGCCCGCTCGACCGGGGTGGCGTGCGCGGCCTTCTCGTGCGCCCGCTCCACCGCCCGGTGGGTGCGTGCGACGGTGCCGGCGAGTTCGTCGCCGTCGAAGGCCTCCCAGGGTTTGTTGTAATTGGGGCCGAGGGCGTAGGCGATGCCCCAGTGGGCCATGGCGCAGTCCGGGTCGGCCCCGGCCGCCTTCTCGAAACAGGAGACCGCCTCCTCGTGGTTGAACGCGTACGTCCACATCAGTCCGCGGTCGAACCAGAGTTGGGCGTCGGCGGAGGCGGTCGTCACGGGCCTGCGGTGGTCGCCGAGGTCGTAGTAGTCGTCCACGCGTGCCTCCCGGGGCAGCGGATGGCCGGCCGCCGGCGACGCCGGCGACGGACGTCCCGTAGGGACGAAACCGACGATAGCGGGGCACACGCGCTGATGCAGGCGTCGGCGGGGGTCCGTCGCCCGGACCGGTCACACGCCGACGAGGAGCTGCGGCGACAGCACCTTGATCGTCGTGTTGGTCCAGCGCATCCGGCGGAGGGGCTGCGGATGGCAGGAGGAGGCCGGCTCCAGCAGCTCCCGGTCCCGGGTGGCCTCGCATTCGCGGGTGTTCCCGGCGGTGGGCTGGCCGTTCATCTGCAGCAGCCCGCAGCCGGGACGGCCCGGCATGCCGCGGATCAGGTGGAGGTTGTTGACCCGGACGGCGGCGGCGGAGGCCTGGTGGGACGGGTAGACGCCCTGCAGGACGGAGGCGGACCGCACCCACCGCTCCACGTCCTCCTCGGCGACCCCTTCCGCCAGATGCGTGTCGGTGCGGACCGGCCAGGGGGCGCCGGGCGCACAAGGGGTGCGCGCCCCGGGGGTTCGCGATCCGGTCCGTCGAGCTGTCCAAGGTCCGGCCTTCCCACGGGAGACCGACGCCGCCGCGCGAGTCCCCCTCCTCCGGCACGCAAGCGCCTACCCTACGCGCCGGACAGGACACTGCGGGTCATCCCGGCCACCGGCACGTCGACCGTTCCGGGGGGTGTTTCCCCGATGGGCTGGCACGGCTCCCGCGGGGCTCCCTAGGATGTACTCCCTGTCCAGCCAGTCCAGTTGGCGCGGCCCGCAGGGGGAACGATGCACACCGGCAAGCAGTTGTCCACCGAGATCGACGCGACCGTGCCGACGGCGGCGCGCATGTACGACTACTACCTGGGCGGCAAGGACAACTACGCGGCGGACCGTGCCGCGACCGAGGAACTCGACAAGGTGGTGCCCAGCACCCGTCGCCTGGCGCTGAACAACCGGCGCTTCCTCCAGCGGGTGGTCCGCACCCTGACGCAGGAGTACGGGATACGGCAGTACCTGGACCACGGTTCCGGCCTGCCCACCCAGGACAACGTCCACCAGGTCGCGCAGCGCATCGACCCGACCACCCACGTGGTGTACACCGACAACGACCCGATGGTGCTGGTGCACGGCCGCGCCCTGCTGGAGCAGGACCGGCGCACCGTGGTCATCCAGGCCGACATGCGCGACACCGACGGGATATTCGGCCACCCGGAGACCCGGCGGCTGATCGACTTCTCGGAGCCGGTGTGCGTGCTGTTCAACTCGGTCTTCCACTGCATCCCGGACAGTGACACCGACGGTCCGCTCGCCCTGGCCCGCCGGGTGCGCGAACGGCTGGCGCCGGGCAGTTTCATGGTGATGTGCCAGCTCGTCAGCGAGGACGCCGGGGTCCGCGAGTTCGTCACCGACTTCATGGACCGGGCGACCCACGGGAACTGGGGCCGGGTGCGCGAGCCCAAGGACGTCGAGTCGTACTTCGAGGGCCTGGAGATCCTGGAGCCCGGCCTGGTGGAGGTGTCCACCTGGCGCCCGGACAGCGAGGTGGCGCCCCGTCAGCTCACCAAGGAGTGGATCGAGTTCGGCGGTGTGGGCAGGATCCCGTCGTGACCCCGGACGCGCCGACGCCCCCACCGGACCGTCCGGGTCCTGCGCGGGGGCGTCGGCGCGTCCGGGTCCGCGGCTACTCCGCGGCGTAGCGCTCCTTGATCGTCCTGCGGAGCACTTCCACCGAGTCGCGCGGTGTGAGCGCCTCGTCGGCGAGGCGGTCCAGCGCGATCCGGTACTCCTCCGTCTCGTCGCGGTCCTCGAGGAAGTTGGCGCTCCTGATGTGCTCCAGGTAGACCACGTCGGGCAGGTCGAGCCCGCCGAAGCGCAGATAGGTCACGGGGATGGCGGGAGCCGACGCGTTCGTCACGTCCAGCGGCACGATCTGCACCGTCACATTGGCCCGCCCGGCCATCGTCACCAGGTGCTCGAGCTGCTCGCGCATCACCGCGCGGCTGCCCAGGACGCGCAGCAGGACCGACTCGTCGATGACGGCCCAGAGCTGCGGCGCGGCCTCGCGCAGCAGCAGTTCGGCGCGGCGCATGCGCAATTCGACCCGGCGCCGCACCTCGCCCTCCGGGGCGTTCGGCAGCCCCCGCTCGACGACCGCGCGGGTGTAGGCGGCGGTCTGCAACAGCCCGGGGACGTACTGGATCTCGAAGGTGCGGATGGTGGCGGCGGCCTCCTGGAGCCCCACCAGCCGGTCGAACCACTCGGGCATCAGCCGCTTGTCGTACCGCTGCCACCAGCCCGGCTCGCCGGCCCGCCGGAGCAGTTTGAGCAGGACCGAGGCCTCGTACTCGTCGGTGCCGTACAGCGTCAGCAGTGCCCGGACGTCGCCCTCGGTCGGCGGGCGGCGGCCCTTGCCGGACTCGATGCGGGAGAGCTTCGCCGGGCTGAAGCCGACGGAGCGCGCCGCCTGGTCCTGGGAGAACCCGGCATCGTCGCGGAAACCCGCCAGCTGCACACCGACCAGCATCTTCAGCAGGGTCGGGGCGGGCTCGGGTTTGTCCAGATAGGATTCCAGACGGGAGATTCGAGGCGACGCGGCGGACATCCTGACTCCCAGCAGACCGGCACAGGGGCGATTCACACTATCGCACCTGACTGTCCCTCACCGCATCCGCGTACGAAAGCCCGGAGGAAGTGGTGAGCCGGATTCCGCCCGAACGGCCCCGGTCCGGACAGCCGGGGCCGGTCGGGCGCGGGCGTTTCAGACGAGGTGGTCGAACTCACCGTCCTTCGCGCCGGCCAGGAACGCCGCCAGCTCCGCGGCCGTGTAGACGAGGGCGGGACCGTCGGGGTCGCGGGAGTTGCGCATCGCTATCCCCCCGTCGGTCAGCGGGGCCACCTCGACGCAGTTGCCCTCCGCGTTGCTGTGCCGGCTCTTGATCCAGCGGACGTCCAACTGACTGGCCCGCACTCCGTTCCGCACTCCTGGCACCGCCGTCTCCTCGCTGTTCCCGTGTCTCCCGGCACGCCGTCCGGACGTCGGCCGCACCGGAAAAATCTCGCGCAATTTCTCGTGCAATTGCATGCGAGCGCTGTCAGGGTGGATAATAGCTGCGGCGTCAACCCCCGTGCTGGCGCCCCGTCCTGACGTCGCATCAGGGAGATGCCGTGTCATCACCTGCGCATCCACTGCTCCGGCCGCCGGCCGCCGCCGTGGCACCGACGGGCGGCCCCGGCACGGCGCCGGCACGCCCGTGCGGACCGCTCCCACAGGGGCCGCACGGGTGGACGCACCCGGCGGCGCAGACGGTCCGCCCCGCGTCCGCCCGTGCGGGGCGCCCCGCACACCGTCCGGAGGGGCCCGCGCGTGCGCGCTCCTCCGCTCCCGACGACCACCGCCCCGCCGCCGGCACGACGGCGCGGGCCCGGCCGTCGACCCGACCGCCCACCTGACACGACTGCCGCGGAAAGGCACCCACGCCATGCGCAGCGCTTCTACGGAACACCCGAGCAGCGAGCGCCCTGTGCGCCACACGTCCCCCACCGGAGTGGCACGTACCACGCCTCTCATGGAACTGTCCCGTGTGCCCTGGGCCGACATGCAGGACTCCACCGGATCGGCGGCGGCCATCCCCCTGCTGCTGCACGGCATCGCCTGGGGGGACACCGGCACCGCCCGCGCCGCCCTGGAGGACCTGCGGAAGCGGATCTGCCAGTACGGCTTCGTCACGGAACAGGCCACCGCCGCCACGGTCCCCTTCCTCTGGGAGCTGGCCCAGCTGCCGCACGTCACCTGCCGGGCCGGGATCATCCAGCTGCTCAGGGCCATCGCCGACGCCCGGCAGTGGGAGAGCACCGCCGCCGCGTACCCCAAGCTGCTCAACCGCCGGGAGAACCCGGTGGTGTGGGAGCGGGCCGCCCGGCAGGCGGTGCGCGCCCGGCGCGGCGACCTGAAGCGGCTGCTGGCCGAGCCGGACACCGAGATCGCCCGCGCCACCACGGAACTGGCCCGCGCCCTGGCCGACTGAGGCCGCGGAGCACGGTGCGCCGGGGTGGCCCGGTCGAGGAACGCGCGCAGCCCCTCGGGGGACGGGCCGCGCGCCGGGGGAGGGTCGCGCGCGGTCACGGGGGGACGGCCGCGCGCGACCCGGGGAACCGGTGACGGACAGGTGACGACCCGCCGGTCAGGCGGGTGCCGTCCCTCGCCTCGCACGGCGCGGCAGTGTAGACATGGCACATGGTCCGACTCATGGGTCGATCCCGGACCCGGCCGCCCGGCTCCGCGGCGTCCGTGAGGCGCCGGCGGGACGCGGACGGCCGTTCCCGGTGGCGCCCGGCGGCGGGACTGCGGTCGGTGCTGAGCGGGCGCAGCGTCGCCGGACAGGTGTTCGTGCTGTACCTGGTGATCGTGCTGCTGCTGGTCGTGGCGGCCGTCGTGGCGCTGGTGCTGCAGGTGCAGCGGGACAGCACACAGGAGGCCCGCAACCGCTCGCTCGCCGTCGCGGAGACCTTCGCGAACGCGCCGGGCGTCGTCGAGGCGCTGGACTCCCCCGACCCCACGGCCGTGCTCCAGCCGCGCGCCGAGGCCGTCCGCGAGCAGGCACGGGTCGACTTCGTCGTCGTCATGGACAACGACGGCATCCGTTACACGCACCCCAGACCGGACCGCATCGGGGGGAGGTTCGTCGGCACCATCGGGCCCGCACTGGCCGGTGAGCCGGTGGTGGAGGAGATCGAGGGCACCATCGGACGGCTGGTGCAGGCGGTGGTGCCGGTGAAGGACCCCGGTGGTGAGGTGGTGGGCCTGGTGTCGGCCGGCATCACGACCGAGCACGTCGGCGGGGCCGCCCAGGACCAGCTGCCCCTCGTCCTGGGCGCGG
The DNA here is from genome assembly GCF_040302425.1 of Streptomyces sp. NPDC126497. Lineage (NCBI taxonomy): Bacteria > Bacillati > Actinomycetota > Actinomycetes > Kitasatosporales > Streptomycetaceae > Streptomyces > Streptomyces sp. NPDC126497. The sequence continues at coordinate 27,379 of NZ_JBEORT010000012.1, read as the reverse complement.
CGCTCGCCGCGCTCGCCCTGGCCACCGGGGGCGCGGCCCTGGTGAGCAGACGGCTGCTGCGCCAGACCCACGGCCTGGGCCCGCGCGAGATGACCCGCATGTACGAACACCACGACGCGGTGCTGCACGCGGTGCGCGAAGGGGTGATCATCGTCGACGGCGACGGGACGCTCATGCTCGCCAACGACGAGGCGCGCCGGCTGCTCGGCCTGCCCGAGGACGCCGAGGGCCGGCACGTGCTGGACCTCGGCCTGGACTCCGGCACCGCCGAGCTGCTGTCCTCGGGCCGCGTCGTCACGGACGAGGTGCACCCGGTGGCCGACCGGCTGCTGGCGGTCAACCAGCGGCCCACCGACCGGGCGGGCGGCCCGCCCGGCAGCGTGGCCACGGTCCGCGACTCCACCGAGCTGCGCGCCCTGTCCGGGCGGGCGGAGCTCTCGCGCGAGCGGCTCAACATGCTCTACGACGCGGGGGTGGGCATCGGGACGAGCCTGGACGTCACCCGCACGGCCGAGGAGCTCGCCGAGCTGGCCGTACCGCGGTTCGCCGACCACGTCACGGTGGACCTGTTCGAGTCGGTGCTGGCCGGCGGCCACCCCGACGCGACCGGTGTCCTGCGCCGCGCGGCGTCGGCGGGGATCGACGCGGACGCCCCGCTCTACCCCAGGGGCGAGCGGATCCGCTTCGTCGCGTCGTCCCCGCAGGGCGTCAGCCTCACCACCGGCCGGCCTGTCCTGGAGCCCCGGCTCGGCCTGGCACCGGGCTGGCACGCGCAGGACGTGGAGCGCTCCGGGCAGGTCATGGAGTACGGCATCCACTCGCTGACCACCGTGCCGCTGCGGGCCGGGTCGCTGGTGCTCGGGGTGGTCAGCTTCTGGCGTTCACGGAAGACGGAGCCGTTCGACACCGATGAGCTGGCCCTGGCGGAGGAGCTGGTCGCCCGGGCCGCGGTCTCCATCGACAACGCCCGCCGTTACACACGCGAGCACGGCATGGCGGTGACGCTCCAGCGGAGCCTGCTGCCGCGCAGCCTGCCCGAGCAGAGCGCCCTGGAGATCGCCTACCGCTACCTTCCCGCGCAGGCCGGGGTGGGCGGGGACTGGTTCGACGTGCTGCCGCTGTCCGGAGCCCGGGTCGCGCTCGTGGTCGGCGACGTCGTCGGCCACGGCCTGCACGCGGCGGCCACGATGGGGCGGCTGCGCACCGCGGTGCACAACTTCTCCGCCCTCGACCTCCCGCCCGACGAGCTCCTCACCCTGCTCGACGAGCTGGTCGGGCGGATCGACCAGGACGAGGCACAGGACGAGCAGAGCGCGCCGGTGACGGGGGCGACCTGTCTGTACGCCGTCTACGACCCGGTCTCCCGGCACTGCACCGTGGCCCGGGCCGGTCATCCGCCGCCGGCCGTGGTCCGCCCGGACGGCGGTGTGGAGTTCTGGGACGTGCCCCCCGGCCCTCCGCTGGGACTCGGCGGTCTGCCGTTCGAGTCGGCCGACCGGGAACTGCCGGAGGGCAGCCGGCTGGTCCTCTACACCGACGGGCTGGTCGAGGACCGGGGGCACGACATCGACGTCGGCCTGGAGCGGTTGCGCGAGGCGCTGTCCCGGGCCGGCGACTCCCCCGAGGACATGTGCAGGGTCGTGCTGGAGTCCCGGCGCCCGGCGCGGGCGGGTGACGACATCGCCCTGCTGGTGGCGCGGACGCGGGCGCTGGCCGCCGGGCGGGTCGCCGAGTGGCCGGTGCCGCCGGATCCGGCGGCCGTGGGCGAGGTGCGGGCCGCGGTCACCCGGAAGCTGGCCGAGTGGGGGCTGGAGGAGCTGACGTTCGCCACGGAGCTGATCCTGAGCGAGCTGGTCACCAACGCGCTCCGCCACGGCGGCGCCCCCATCCGGGTGCGGATGCTCCACGAGCGCAACCTGATCTGTGAGGTGTACGACAGCAGCAGCACCTCGCCCCATCTGCGGTACGCGACCATGACGGACGAGGGCGGACGGGGCCTGTTCCTGGTCGCCCAGCTCGCCGAGCGCTGGGGCACCCGCTATCTGCCGGCCGGCAAGGTCATCTGGACGGAACAGCACCTTCCGTGAACCGCCCATAAGGACACCTGGGGAGAACTCATAAGAGAGGCTTATGAGCCCATAGACCGGACCCGCGTACCAGGTAAGGCATGCCTCAGTTTAGGCTTCCACCGAGTCGCCTGTCATCGCTCGAAGGGAACCTGACCATGCCCCGCCCCCTGCGGGTAGCCATCGTCGGATCCGGCCCCGCCGGGATCTACGCCGCCGACGCCCTGCTCAAGTCCGACGTGGCCACCGAACCGGGTGTGTCCATCGACATCTTCGAGCGCATGCCGGCGCCGTTCGGACTGATCCGTTACGGCGTCGCCCCCGACCACCCGCGGATCAAGGGCATCATCACGGCCCTGCACCAGGTGCTCGACAAGCCGCAGGTCCGGCTGTTCGGCAACGTGGACTACGGGACCGACGTCCACCTCGACGACCTGCGCGCGTTCTACGACGGCGTGATCTTCGCCACCGGCGCCACGGCCGACCGCGCGCTGCCGATCCCGGGCATCGACCTCGACGGTTCCTACGGCGCCGCGGACTTCGTCTCCTGGTACGACGGCCACCCGGACGTGCCGCGCACCTGGCCCCTCGAGGCCGAGAAGGTCGCCGTGCTCGGCGTCGGCAACGTCGCCCTCGACGTGGCCCGCATCCTGGCCAAGACGGCCGACGAGCTGCTGCCCACCGAGATCCCGCCGAACGTCTACGAGGGCCTGAAGGCCAACAAGGCGATGGAGATCCACGTCTTCGGCCGCCGTGGCCCGGCGCAGGCGAAGTTCAGCCCGATGGAGCTGCGGGAGCTGGACCACTCCCCCACCATCGAGGTGATCGTCGACCCCGAGGACATCGACTACGACGACGGTTCGATCGCCACCCGGCGCGGCAACAAGCAGGCCGACATGGTCGCCAAGACCCTGGAGAACTGGGCGATCCGCGACGTCGGCGACCGTCCGCACAAGCTGTTCCTGCACTTCTTCGAGTCCCCCACCGAGATCCTCGGCGAGGACGGCAAGGTCGTCGGCCTGCGCACCGAGCGCACCGCACTCGACGGCACCGGCAACGTGACGGGGACCGGCGAGTTCAAGGACTGGGACGTCACCGCGGTCTACCGGGCCGTGGGCTACCTCTCCGACAAGCTCCCCAAGCTGCCCTGGGACATCGCCTCCGGCACGGTCCCGGACGAGGGCGGACGCGTCGTCCAGGAGACCGGCGAGCACCTGGACTCCACGTACGTCACCGGCTGGATCCGGCGCGGTCCGGTGGGCCTGATCGGCCACACCAAGGGCGACGCCAACGAGACGGTGGGGAACCTGCTGGAGGACTACGCTGCCGGCCGGCTCCAGACGCCCGGCTCGCCCGCCCCGGAGGCCGTGGACGCGTTCCTCGCCGAGCGCGGCATCCGCTTCACCACCTGGGACGGCTGGTACCGCCTGGACGCCGCGGAGAAGGCGCTGGGCGAGCCGCAGGGCCGTGAGCGCGTGAAGATCGTGGAGCGCGAGGACATGCTGCGCGAGAGCGGCGCCTGACCCCCTGTCCCGCGAGGGTTCCCCGCCGGGCGCCCGCCCGGTCCGTCCCCCCGGACCGGGCGGGCGCCCGCGCGCGTCAGTCCGGGAGGGCCAGGCGGTCCGTCTCGCCGGGCCGGAGGCGAACCGTGCGGTCCGGGAGGTGGACCTCGATCGGGGAGCGGCCGGAGGAGGGCACGGCGATCTCCAGCAGGCCGTGTTCCAGCCGCAGCCGGACGCCCCAGTGGCCGTGGTAGCGCAGGGTGAAGCCGTAGGAGGAGAGTTCGGGCAGCGGCACCGGGTCGAGCCACAGGGCCCCGCCGCGGGTCTCCAGACCGGTCAGTCCGCGCTGGACGAGGTCGAGGGTGCCGGCCATGGCGCCCAGGTGGATGCCCTCTCCGGTGGTGCCGCCCTGGATGTCGGCGATGTCCGCCTGGAGGGCCTCCTGACAGAACGCCCAGGCGTCGGCGCGCCGGGCCCGGGCCAGCACCCGGCCGTGGACCAGGCCGCTGAGGGTGGAGCCGTGGCTGGTGCGGTGCAGGTAGTAATCGACCGTGCGCCGCCAGGTCCGCTCGTCCAGGTCCGTCCCCAGCCTGCGGAAGACCCCCTGGAGTTCGGCGGGTGAGAACAGGTAGCCCAGCATCAGGACGTCCGCCTGCTTGGACGCCTGGTACCGGTTGACGCTGTCGCCCTCGGCCTCCAGCAGCCGGTCCAGGCGACGGATGTCGCCGTAGCGGTGCCGGTAGCCCCGCCAGTCGAGCTCGGCGAGTTCGCCGTAGCCCTCGAACTGGCTGATGACGCCGTGGTGGAAGGGGACGTACAGGGTGCGGGAGACCTCCTCCCACTTCTCCAGCTCCCTCGTGTCCAGTCCGGTCCGCTCGGCGAGTTCCCGCCGGCGCGGCTCGGGCAGACCGCGCAGCACCTCCAGGGTGCGGGCGAGCACCCAGGCGGCCGTGACGTTGGTGTAGGCGTTGTCGTCGAGGCCCGGTTCGGCGGCGTCCGGGTAGGCGTCGTGGTACTCGTCGGGGCCGACCACGCCCTTGATGCGGTAGCGGCCCAGACGGTCGTCGAAGCCCGCGGAGTCCGCCCAGAAGCGGGAGATGTTCAGCAGCATCTCGGCGCCCTTGGTGTGCAGGAACTCCTGGTCGCCGCTGGCCTCGCAGTACTGCCAGACGTTGTACGCGATCGCCGACCCGACGTGGTGCTGGAGGCGGGAGTGGTCGGGCAGCCAGCGGCCGGAGCGGGGGTTGAGGTGCAGCTGCTGGGTCTCCTCCCGCCCGTCGCTGCCGCTCTGCCAGGGGTACATCGCGCCGTGCCGCCCGGCGTCCCGGGCGGCGGTGCGGGCGCGCTCCAGACGCCGGTGACGGTGGTGCAGCAGGGCGCGGGAGACCTCGGGGAAGTGCAGGTTGAGGTACGGCAGGACGAACAGCTCGTCCCAGAAGACGTGCCCCCGGTACGCCTCGCCGTGCAGTCCCCGGGCCGGTACCCCCACGTCCAGGTCCGCGGTGTGCGGGGAGAGGGTCTGCAGGACGTGGAAGAGGTGCAGCCGCAGGATGCGGCCCGCCTCGCCGGGCACGTCCAGATCGGCCCGGCGCCACAGCTGGTCCCAGGCCGTCAGGTGCGGCGGGAGCAGCTCGTCGAAGCCGCCCGCCCGGACCACCCGGTCGACGGCGGCGTGCAGCGGGTCGCTGATCGCGGGGTCGTGGGAGGTGTGCAGGGCGACGATCTTGTCGACGGTGACGGTGTGTCCGGCGGCCAGGTCCACGCGGGTGCTCTGCAGGGCGCGCGGGCGGTCGTGCCGGTTCGTGACGGGGGCGGGTGACGTCAGCCGTGCGGCGAGCGCGATCCGGATGTCCGAGGTGCGGGTGCGGCAGCGCAGCCACACCGTGTCCGCGGCCGTCGTGCCGGTGAGCACGTGAGTCAGGTGGCGGCCGTCCAGCGCCCGGTAGCGCGCCACCCCCGCGTTGGTGACGTCGCCGTCGAGCGCAGCCTCGGTCTCGAGCGGGCCGGAGAAGCCCTCGGCGGTGAACTCGGTGCGCAGACCCGCCAGATGGGGGTCGGCCATGTGCACGAAGCGGTGCTGGCGCACCAGGAGCGTCCGTCCGGCGCCGAGGCCGTACCGCGTCCTGCGCTCCAGCAGTCCCGAGGACAGGTGGAGGGTCTCGCCGTGGTCGAGGACGTGGGCGGTGTCGGGGGTGAGCCAGGGCTCGCCGGGGAGCCGGAAGCGCAGCGGCAGCCAGTTGGGCAGGTTGACCATGTCCTCGTTCTCGACGTGCCGCCCGGCGACCTCGGAGACGAGCCGGTTGTAGATGCCGGCCGCGTAGGTGCCCGGGTAGTGCACCTCGTCCGCGGAGCACTCCGGCAGTGCGCCCCGGGTGGCGAAGTATCCGTTGCCCAGGGTGCACAGCGACTCCCGCAGGCGCGCGTCGGCGGGGTCGTACCCCTCGTGCTCCCAGGTCCAGCCCGTCACTGCGCCGCTCCTCCCGCCGACGGCTGTCGCGCGGCCCGGTGCCGCGGCGGTCCGTCCCGGGTCGTCACCGACGCTGCGGTCCGCGGCGGTCACGGGCGGACGGCCGGTCACCGGAGTACCCCGGCCCGGTGCCCGGCACACACGGGCCGGCGGGAGCCGTCCGCCGCTCGCCCGGCCGGCCGCCACCGGTTCCACCCGGCGGGTGCTCGTCCTGCACGCGGACGGCTCGCCCGCCGTTCATGCGCGCCGTACGCGGCGGGCTGCTCGACGCCGGTGTCCCCGCCCGCTCCCGCCACTACGGGGTCTTCGGCCCCGATCTGTGGCTGCCCGGGGCGGCCTGACCACGCCGGGGCCCCGCACACCGCGGGCGGTGCGCGGGGCCCCGGCGCCGGATCAGACCTCGAGCTCGGCCTCGATCCGGCGCAGCTGGTGCCGTGCCATGGCCAGGTTGGCCCGGCCCGCGTCGAGCACCAGGTACAGGAAGAGACCGTTGCCGCCGCGCCCCTTGAGCAGGCGGATGAGGTGGTACTGGTTGCTCAGGGTGATCAGGATGTCCTCGATCTCCTCGTTCAGCCCCAGGTGTTCCATGGTGCGCAGCTTGGACCGTACGACGTCGGTGTTGCCGGCGGCGGCGACCTCCAGGTTGAAGTCCTTGCTTCCGCCCAGCGTGCCGAGGGCCATTCCGCTGGTGTAGTCGACGAGTGCGGCCGCCGTCGCGCCGTCGATGGAGCCGAGGCATTCCTTGAGCGCGGTCTCGGTGTTGGCCATGGGGGCGTGTCCTTTCGGTCGTGATGGGTGATTCGGGCCGGCCGCCGGGTCGTGCGGAGGCGTCCGGCCGGGGGAAAGCCGGGAGTCAGCCGCCGGGCCGGGGCTGGGGCCGGTGTGCGGGCCGCTGCGGGGTCCGCACCGGGAGGGTGCCGACGGGCCGGGCCGGGCCCCGGTCCGGCCCCGGGGCCTCCCGGGGCGCGAGCCGGTCGGCGTGCCGTCCTCCGCCCGGGCCGGTGCGGGTCTCCACCAGCTCGGCGATCCGGGCGCCGCTGCGCCGGCCCTCCAGGTGCAGCCGGCCCACGTTGACCCGGTCGTCGGCGAGGAGGGTGAGGACGGCCGTGGGCCCCGCCGCGTAGGTCGCGACGTACCCCTGGCCGCCGCGCACCAGGAGTTCGCGGAACTCGCCCCGGGCGGCGGCGTCCGCCATGCGGTACGCGACGCCGAGCGCGGCGGCGGTGAGCGCCGCCAGCCCTTCCGGTTCGGCGTCCGGCACGTCGTGGGCGAGGACGAGTCCGTCGACGGTGGCCGCGAGGGAGCCCGCCAGCCGGGGTACACGGGTACGGAGCCGACGCAGTTCGTCCAGCACGTCGGTCTCGACGGCCATGAGCAGTCTCCTTTCGGCACGCTGCCGGCGCGCGCGGATCACAGTGCCTCCAAGGCGTCCAGGAGCCGTCTCAGCAGCGCTGTGTCGGGCTCGTCCCACGCCGCGCCGCCCGCGTCGGGGACGGGCGTGGCGGGCGGGGGTGGCGCGGGGGTGACCAGTCCGCCGGCGGCCAGGCGGCGCAGTTCGACGAGGGTGTGGAAGGTGCGGTGGGCGAGCGCCGCGGCGATCTGCGCGGCGGTGCGGGCGCCGTCCACCTGGGCGAGGGTGCGGGCGCGGCGGGGCGGCAGTTCGGCGGGAGGGACGCCGGGCACGCGGATGAGCGGGGCGGTGTCGACGGCCGGGTCGGGCCATATCCGGTGCAGCAGGTCGCGGCGGCGCCGCGACTCGCCGAGCACGGTCGCCACCGGCACGGGGCGGACCGCACCGAGCCAGTGCGCGGCCCCGGGGCGGAAGCGGAGCGTGGCGCCGCCGTCGGCGAGCGCGAAGTACGCCGCGTCGAACAGGGCACCCAGATGGCACAGTTCCAGCGCCCCGGCGGTGAGCCGCCCGCTGTCGACCAGCTGGCGGCCGACGCGGTGCACCGCCCCCGCCCGTTCGACGGCGTCCCACCAGCCGGCCGGGGCGACGGCGCCGCTGCGGGTGAGCAGCTCGCCGAGGTCGGGACTGTACGCGGACTCGACGTGGACGACGCGCCCGGCCGAGAGGTAGAAGACCCCGGACTCCGTGGAGAGCGCCCCGGTGGCCCGGTCGGCGGCGAGGGTGCCGAGCAGCTCCGGCGCGGTCCCTTCGGTGCACGCCGTGGTCATCCGAGCACCAGCCGGTCCGCCATCTCGGCCAGCCGGATCCGGGCCAGGGCGAGGTTGCCGTCGGCGCGGTCGAGCCAGAGGTACAGGAACACCGTGCTCTCGAAGGTGGTGATGACGAAGCGCAGCAGGTGGTACGCGTCGGCGGTGGTGAGGATCAGGTCGTCGACGGGTGGTTCCCCGCCCGCGGCGCCGGCGGGCGCGAGCGTGCCGCTCTCCATGGCCAGGCGGGCGAGTTCGGCGGTCTCCGCGGCCGTGGCCTCCGCGTCCTCGCCCGGGGCCTCGCCCACCGCCCCCAGGGCGAGCCCGCTGATCCAGTCGACCACCAGGGCGCCGCGTGCTCCCGGCAGTCGCATGGCTTCCAGCAGGCTCTCGTCGATTCCGGGCACGCCGGATCCCCCTTCTCGCACGGCTGTACCGCGAACGTGACGTCGACGCTACGGTGCGTGCTCGACCGGGGTGAGGGCTTCGGCGTTTTCCGGTGGAATATGCGACGAGGGCGGTTCGGCGCTGGTAAGGTCCGGGCTTTTGCCGTCGGAACCGCGGTCCGGGAGGGCCGCCGTACGGGCGGGGCCTCGGGCGAACGGCGGTCACCGCGTGTGCGCCGCGCGTCCCGTGCGCCGCGCGTCCCGTGCGCGACACGCCGCCGGGCGGAGCCCCCGCGTCGTCCCTCCGGCCGGCGGCGACGATACTGGCAGAAGCACGTGCCCCTGCTCACCACTGGACCCATGCCGACCTCGCCCTCAGCCCATCCCGCCCTCCCTCCCACGGTCTGGCTGGCCCGCGGCCGCCACACCGGCGCCACCCCCGACGCGGCGCTCCGGCACACCCTGCGCTGGCTCAAGGCCGGCCAGGACATCGACGACTTCCTGGAACTCCCCGCGGCGGAGACCTCCCCCGACCTGGTGTTCGAGTCCCGGACGCGGGTCGCCGGCGGGGTCACCGTGCGCGCCCGGCTGAGCCTCGCGCCCGGCACGGACGCGGGCCGGGACTGGGTCCTGGTCGCCGAGGCGGAGCAGCCCTGGGACCCTTCCTGGCCGTCCCCGGCCGCCATGTTCTGGCCGCCGGAGCCGGACGCCGAGTGGAACACCGACCCGGTGACGGGACTGCGGCCCGGCAGGATCAATCCGCTCCCCGAGGACGACAAGGCCGTACGACGGCTGCTGCGCGACTGTGCGCGCGACCCGTGGCACGTCCATGTCGTGGTCCACGAGGCCATGACCCCGGACGAGCGCGGCCTGGTGCCGCTCGCGCGCTGGCTGCCGCCGGGGCTGCGGGACCGGGTGGTGGAGCACCGGGCCGCGCCCCAGCAGTCGCGGGTGGCGAACTGGGCGCTGCGGGAGTTCGGCGTGGAGGTTCCGCGCGGGGGTGCGGTGGTGCTGCCCGGCGGCCCGGCCCCGGAGGGCTACGACGCCGACGCCTTCGCCGTGCGCGCGGTGTTCCTGGACGGCACGGAACCGGTCGACCTCGTGGAGGCGGTGGTCCGGTACGACGCGCTGACGCGCGCGCTGCCGGACGAGGCGCAAGAGGCCCTGACGGCGCTCCGGGAGGACTGGCACCTGCTGACGACGGAGGAGGAACTCGTCCGCGAGCGGGCGCTGGTGGCGATGTACGCCGAGGCGCTGGAGGCGATGACGAAGTCCCGGGACCTCTATCGTGAGGCGGCGGAACGCGCCCACGAGGCGCTGGCCGCGTACCGGGAGTCGGCCGGGGTCCCGGGCACGGAGCAGCCGCCCCCCGCGCCCCGGACCCCGTCCCCGCTGACCCGCACCCTGGAACGCCTCAGGGCCGGCACCAGGGCCCGCCGCCCGGCACCCGGGGACCCGGCCCCGGAACACCGGCCGGCCACGTCGGACCAGTAGGGCCTGGCGCCGGGGCCGGTCCCGGCGTGGCCCGTTCGCGCGCCGGCGGTGGCGGGCGGCGGCACTCCGCTCCGGCGGGCGGGAACGGTTCGTTCGGGGAGGGCGGCGGGGAGGAGGTGGTCGTGATCGGCCCGGAAGAGGACGGATGACCATTTCCAGGCGCCCCCCGTCCGCCGCCGCTCGGCCGAGCCACCGGGACGACCTGCGACGGTCCGGTGTTCCGCGGGGATCTCGCGGGGCGTCGGACGCGTGCGCGCATGGCCGGTCCCGGCCGCCATACCGGTGCCGCGAGCGGGAATCCGCTCAGTGCAGGCCGTGTCGCGGCGAAGCCGCGGCGCGGGTCACGGGAGGAGGGCAGTCCGTTGGACACGACCACCGTGGCGCTCGTCGTCGCCGCGGTCCTCGCGGCCGTGGTGCTGGCCGGCGCCGTCGCCGCCCTGGTCCGACTGGTCCGCACGAGGCGTGAGTTGCGTCACGCGGGCCTGCCCACGGGACCCCGCTGGGTCTTCTGGGGCGCGATCCTCTATCTGGTGCTGCCGGTCGACCTGCTGCCCGATCCGGTCTATCTGGACGATATGGGCGTGCTTCTGTTCGCTCTGCGCACCATGCGCGGCTCCTCCGGCGCCCGGGCGCCCGGAGCGTCCCTCCGGCGGGGCGCACGGCGTCCCACCGGCGATTACACTCCGTGAGGAAACCAACCACCCGTTCGATTCGTATAAGTCTCTGGAAGCCAAAAGAAGTCGGCGGACCAAGCGGCGGCGCCCAGGGGGCCGTCGCTTGCTCGGCGCAGCACCGACGAGGGAGAGACGATGCAACCGTTCGCGCTCAACTACGCACGTCCGGCAGTGGAGTTGGTCGTTGCCACTCCGTATGCGTATGACTCCGGACTGCAGTTGAACGTTCTGGGGGACGGACGGATCGCGGCCTGCGACCACGCGCTGTTGCGCGAGGTGGGGACGACGACGTCCACCGCGGGCTCCAAGACCCACTTCGACGACTGATCGCGGACCGTAGACGATGACCGTGCTGATCCTCACCAGTGAGGAGGATGTGACCGCCGACATGGTGGTCGTCCATCTGAACGGCTTCGGCGTGCCGGTGGTGCGCCTCGATCCCGCCGACCTGACGGACGGCGTCTCGCTGTCCGGCGAGTACGTCCACGGCCGCTTCCGCGGCCATCTCTCCACCGGCGGCAGACTGGTGAGCATCGGCGGGCTGCGGTCGGTGTGGGTGCGCCGGCCCGGCCCGCCGGCCGGGCGCGCGCCGCAGCCGTCCGCGTGGCTGACCGAGGAGGCGTCGCAGGCGCTCTACGGCATGCTGCGCGGCTGTGACGCACGCTGGATGAACCATCCGGACGCGGCCCGGCGGGCCCGCCACAAGCCGTGGCAGCTGCGGCTGGCCCAGCGCTGCGGCCTGCCCGTGCCGGCCACGGTGATCACCACGTTCCCGCGTGCCGCGCGGGAGTTCGCGGAGCGCTTCCCCGACCTGGTGGTCAAGCCGGTGTCGGGGGCGCATCCGCAGGATCCGCCGCGGGCGGTGCCGACCAGCCGGGTGGCGCCGGACACGGACTTCTCGGCGGTCGCGTTCGGGCCGACGCTGCTGCAGCGGCGGATCGCCAAGCGGGCCGACATCCGGCTCACCGTGGTGGGCGAGCGGCTGCTGGCGGCCCGCAAGACGACGCCGCCGGACGCGGATCCGCAGGAGGTGGACGTGCGTTTCGCCGCCCCCGGACCGCCCTGGGAGCCGGCCGAGGTCCCGGCCCGCACCGCCGACGCCGTACGCGAGTATCTGCGCCGGTCCGAACTGGCGTACGGCGCCTTCGACTTCGCCGAGGACGCGGACGGGACCTGGTGGTTCCTGGAGTGCAACCAGTCGGGTCAGTTCGGGTTCGTGGAGGTGGAGACGGAGCAGCCGATCGCCCGGACCATCGCCGAGTGGCTGTCCCGTCCCATTCCCGACGAGCCCGCCGAGCCCGCCGGGGCCGGCAGCACGGTGCGGTGAGGGGCCGCCGGACGGGCGCCGGATCCCGGCCCGCGCGGCCCGCCCTCCGGGCGGACGACGGGACGGCGCCGGCCGGACCTAGGGCCTCTCGTTTGGATCAGGTCGGCCGCGACCGACGGTGCGTCGTGGCCGACCCGAGCGGGGCTTGGTGCGTGCAGATGCAAGGCGGAGGAGGGCGCCAACGCGGAGCGTTGGCAACTGACGACAACGCGGCAGATGCGCGTGCCAAGCCCCGCGACGCCGACATGATCCAAACGAGAGGCCCTAGCGCGACCTCGGTCCGGGCAGCAGGGCGGTGCGCTGCCAGCCGTTGCCCGGGGACTGCGGCCGGTCGAGGCCGGGGGCGTGGCCGGGGGCCTGCAGAGGCCGCATGACCAGCTCCAGCTCCCTGCTCACGCGTTCGGCCTCACGGCGCACCTGTGCGGGCACGTCGCCGCACTCCGCGATGAGTCGGTCGTAGATGGGGGAATCCTGGAACACCCGTCAACGTGCCTTTCTGCTCGCCGGCCCCGATGCGGGACACGACTGCAGAGTCTAGGCGGCCGCCCCTCCCGGAGGAGGGATTCCCCGGTACGTCCGACCACGGAACGGGCATTCCGGAAGTACGGCGCGGTTCGGTCGATCCGGGAGATCGCGGCGGTCAGGCTCCCGTCGTGGAGCCGGGACGGACGATCATCAGAACGGTGACGGTCGCCCACAGCAGATTGAACACGCCGGTGAACATGGCGAGCCGCACCGTGCTCCGCCGGTCGACGGACCGGCCCCCGCCCAGCTGTCCGACGAGTTCGTCCTGCCGGGGCAGCACGAAGGCGAGCAGGACTCCGGCGGCGGCCGCGGTCAGACCGACCGAGGTGACGAGCCATCCGTCGTCCAGGACGCCCATCGCCAGGGCGGTGGCGAGACCGAGGACGGGCACCGCGATCCCGATGCGGGCGTAGACCCGGCAGATGCGGTGGAGCAGTGCGACGGTGGTCACGGCCCCCGCGACCGGACCGTCGCCCTCCGCCGGGGCGGCGCGGCGCACGGCCGGCGGGAACATGCTGGCCGCGACGGTGACGGGGCCGACGGCGACGATGGCGGCCAGGACGTGGAGGGACAGCAGGAGCTTGCTCACCGGGACTCTTTCCGTGGTGTGATCGGCGGTGCCGGACCCACGTTAGGGATCCGCCGGGTGATCACCCAGGGGCTGGAACGACAGGTTTCCACGGGTTCCCGCCACCAGTGTTCACCACGGACCGCGCGCACACCGCCTCCCGGTGCCCGGGCTGCGGCGGGTGGCGGGAATCCGCTTATCGTGGCGGTCATGCACTCCGTGGCGATTCTGGTTCTCGATGGGGTCGTGCCGTTCGACATGGCGGCGCCCCTGCAGGTCTTCGACTGGACACGGCTGCCCGACGGCCGGCGGCCCTACCGGGTCCGACCGTGCGCGGAGCGGCCGGAGGTGCTCGCGGACGGCGGTTTCGCCCTGCGCGTGGACCGTGGGCTCGAGGCGCTGGCGGACGCCGACACGGTCATCGTGCCGGGCCGCGCCGAAGGCGCTCCCCCGCCCTCTCCGGCCGTGCTCGCGGCCCTGCGGCGGGCGGCCGGAGCGGGCACCCGGATCGCCTCGGTCTGCGTGGGCGCCTTCGTGCTGGCGGAGGCCGGACTGCTGGACGGGCTGCGCGCCACCACGCACTGGGTGGCCGCCGACCGGCTGGCCCGCGCCTTCCCGGACGTCGACGTGCAGCCGGACGTGCTCTACGTCGACAACGGGCAGATCCTGACCTCGGCCGGCGCCGCCGCCGCACTGGACATGTGCCTGCACATGATCCGCCGCGACCTGGGCTCGGCCGTGGCCGCGAACGCCGCCCGGATGTCGGTGATGCCACTGGAACGGGAGGGCGGCCAGGCCCAGTTCATCGTGCACGAGCACCCGCCCGTGCCCCGCGGATCGGACCTGGAACCGCTGCTGGAGTGGATCGAGGACAACCTGGCGCACGAGGTCACCCTGGCGGCGATGGCGGCGCGCGCCGGGATGAGCGAGCGCACCTTCAGCCGGCGGTTCCGTGAGCAGACGGGGACCACGCCGTTGCAGTGGCTGCTGCGGGCGCGGGTGCGGCGCGCCCAGTACCTGCTGGAGAACAGCGACCACACGGTCGAACGGATCGCCCGGCAGTGCGGGTTCGGTTCGCCCACGGCGTTCCGCGAGCGGTTCCGCAAGGTGGCGGGCACCACGCCGTACGCCTACCGCTCGGCGTTCAACGGACGGCGCGCCGCCGTCCGTTGAACGCCGGGCGGAGGAGCGGCCCGGCGGCTCAGACGGCCAGGGACAGACCGCTCTCCCCGTCCGCCTCCCGGGCCCGGCCGGGCCGCGCCCGGTCGAGCAGGGCGTCCGCCAGGGCGATCGCGTCGTGGATGCCGGGCGTCCCCATCATCGCGCAGAGCGCGCGGCTGACGTCCTCCAGCTCGCGCGCCGCCGCCGGCGAGTGCCGTTCCGCCTGCGCTATCCGCAGCGTCGCGTAGCGCGTCAGCAGCCTTCTGACGGCCTTCGGGTCCGGTACGAGCACGAAGCGCCCCTTTCTGGTTTTCGCTGCGTATGCCCGAACCCGGGGGAAGCACTCACCTCACCCGTCCAATCGACTGGAATTGACCGAAAAGCGTCGCACCCCGCCCGGTCGGGTCAGGCCACCTGCCCGCTGTGCAGCGCCGTGTACGCCCCTCCCCGGCGCAGCAGTTCCTCGTGGGTGCCGATCTCCTGGATCCGGCCGTCGGCCATCACCACGATCCGGTCGGCGCCGCGCACGGTGGACAGCCGGTGCGCCACCACGAACGTGGTGCGTCCGCGCAGCAGTCGGGCGAGGGCCTCCTGCACCAGCGCCTCCGAGCGGGTGTCGAGCGCCGAGGTCGCCTCGTCCAGGACCAGCACCTTGGGGTCCCGGATCAGCGCACGGGCGATGGCGAGCCGCTGACGCTGTCCGCCGGACAGCCGGGCGCCCCGCTCCCCCACGAGGGTGTCGAGGCCCTGGGGCAGCCGGTCGACGAACTCCAGCGCGTTGGCGTCGCGCAGCGCGGCCCGTACCGTCTCCTCGTCGGCGTCGTCCATGCCGTAGGCGACGTTCTCCCGGACGGTGCCGTCGAACAGGATCGACTCCTGGGGCACCACGGACAGGAAGCGCCGGTAGGTGCGCAGGTCGAGGCCGTTCATGTCGGCGCCGTCCAGCAGCAGCCGGCCGGAGGTCGGGCGGATGAAGCCGATGACCAGGTTGAGCACGGTGGACTTGCCCGCCCCGGAGGCGCCGACCAGCGCGACGGTCTCGCCCGGGGCGACCTCGAGGGTGAAGTCGCGCACGGCGGGGCGCCCGTCGCTCTCGTAGGCGTGGCCGACCCCCTCGAAGGTGATCGCGCCGCGCACTCCGCCGACCTCCGCCTTGCCCTCGTTGTCCTCCAGTTCGGGGGCCTGGAGGACCTCGCCGACCGAACGGACGGACTCCAGTCCCTTGGTGACGACCGGGGCCAGTCCCGCCAGGGTGGTCGTGGAGTTGGTGAGCGTGGTCAGGAAGGCGCTGAGCATCACGACGTCGCCGGCGGTGACGCCCCAGACGTCGTAGTACGAGACGAGGGCCGCGCCGGTCAGCACGCACACCCCGACGACGTTGAGGACGACCCAGGCCAGCGAGCCGAACCGGCCGTTGACCAGGTCCAGACGCATCCCGGAGGTGAGCAGCCGGTTCAGGGTGCCGTTCATCCGGCGCAGCGCCTTGCCCTCCAGGCCGTGGGCGCGGGTGACGGGGATGAGCCGGGTCATCTCCGTCACCCGGGAGGACAGCGTCTCCACCTCGTGGCGGAAGTGCTCGTTGTGCGTGCGCAGCCTGGACCGGAGCCGGGCGACGAGCAGGGCCGCGGCGGGCACGACGATCAGGAAGACGGGGAGGAACTCGGGGGTGCGGACGGCGATGATGACGAGCCCGCCGGTGAGGACGGTGAGCGCGCCGAGTCCGTTCTCCGCGGTCTGCTGCACCATCTGCTCGACGGTCTCCACGTCCCGCACGACCTTGGCCTGGAGCACTCCGGCGCTGACCCGGGAGTGGTAGCCGATGGAGAGCTGCTGCATGCGGGTGCACAGCGCGGAGCGCAGGGCGGTGCCCATGCGGCGGACGCTGCCGTACAGCAGACGGACGTACAGCACGTGCAGCGGGTAGTTGACCAGCAGGATGAACATGATGACGCCGGCGCTGGTCCACAGCCGGGAGATCGGCTGGTGTTGCACGACGGTGTCGATGATGGACGCGGTGATCAGCGGCAGCAGCCAGACCGGGCTGTGCTTGACCGTGAAGACGCCGACCGCGGCGGCCAGCCGGCCGCGGTCGGCGCGGAACAGGTAAGCGAGGGTGCGGATCGGGTGCTCGCCGCGGTAGCGGTGGTCGAGCGGTCTCTCCAACGACGACGCCATGGGTGGTGGTCCTCCCCTGTGACTTTCTTCAGCAAGCGCTTTCTCCGCCTATGCGCCGGGAGTACACCAGGCACATGAGGCGGGCCGCCCACGGCGTCCGGTGCCTGAGACGGGCGGAGTGGACCCAGACGGCGTCCCGCTCCGCCGGTCTTGGAAAGCGCGCACCAGCCTGGTCCCCGCGCGGCCCGAAATCCAATAGAGGAAAGCGAACGCATTCAGCAGACGGGGTGCTGAATCGGGGCGCCCGTCCGCCGCGCGGGCGCCGGTGCCCGGCGTTACGCTGCGCGCAGCCGGTCCTTCGCGGACATTCCGGGAGGTAGTCATGGCCTCGCTCCTCAATCCGTACCTCAGTTTCGACGGGACCGCCCGGCAGGCGCTGGAGTTCTACCGGGAGGTCTTCGGCGGCGAGCTGCGGCTCCGCACGTACGGCGACTTCGGCCGGTCCGGAGCCGACAACACCGACAAGATCATGCACGGCATGCTGACGAGCACGGCCGGCTTCACCTTCATGGGCGCCGACATGCCGCCGGGCATGGAGTACGCCCCGGGGAACAACTTCGCCGTGTGCGTCAGCGGCGAGGACGAGTCCGCGCTGCGCGGCTACTGGGAGAAGCTGTCCGGCGGCGGCTCGGTGGCCGTACCGCTGGAGAGGCAGATGTGGGGGGACGTGTTCGGGATGTGCACGGACCGCTTCGGCGTCCCCTGGATGGTCAACATCAACCGGCCCGGGGGCCGGGTCCCGGACGGTCTTGCGCCGAGCGGCCGTTGACACGGCGTTCCGGCGGGGACCACCGTACTGGCCGGGACGCGCCGGCGGGGCGCGACGGGACACCGGTGCGGCGGCCGCCGCACCGGGAGAGGCGGCGGCATGCGGATCGGACTGCTCGGCACCGGACCCTGGGCGCGGGCGGTCCACGCCCCCGCGCTGAGCGGGCACCCCGGCCTCGACCTCGTCGGCGTGTGGGGCCGCCGGTCCGGCGCCGCCGAGGAGCTGGCCGGTCCGTACGGCGCCCGGGCCTACGACGACGTCGGGGCGCTCCTCGCCGACGTGGACGCCGTCGCCGTCGCGCTGCCGCCGGCGGTGCAGGCGGAGCTGGCGGTGCGCGCGGCGCGGGCGGGATGCCACCTGCTGCTCGACAAGCCGCTCGCGCCGACCGTCGCGCAGGGGCGCGCGGTGGTCGGCGCGGCCGAGGAGGCGGGGGTGGCGTCCGTGGTCTTCTTCACCACCCGCTTCCAGCCGGAGCCGGAGGCGTGGATCACCGAACAGGCGCGCACGGGCGGCTGGTTCACCGGGCGCGCGCAGTGGCTCGGGGCGGTGTTCACCTCCCCCGGCGATCCCTTCGCCGCCTCCGAGTGGCGGCGGGAGAAGGGCGCCCTGTGGGACGTCGGCCCGCACGCCCTGTCCGTACTGCTCCCGGTGCTCGGCGCGCCGCGGAGGGTGACGGCGGCGGCGTACGGCCCCGGCGACACCGTCCACCTCGTCCTCGACCACGCGGGCGGCGCGTCGAGCAGCCTCACCCTGAGCCTGACCGCTCCCCCGGCCGCGGCCGGCGCCATGGTCGAGCTCCGCGGCACGGCGGGCGTCACCTCCCTCCCGGCGGCCTCCGAGGGCGCGGTCCCGGCCCTCGCCCGGGCCGCGGACGCCCTCCTCGCCGCGGCCGGCACCGGTGTCCCCCACCCCTGTGACGCGACGTTCGCGCTCCGGGTGACGGAGACCCTGGCCGCGGCGGAGGCGCGGCTGGGCGGCGAGGCCCCGTGACGGCCCCGCCGGGCGACTGCGCACCGGAGCGCTCCCACCGCGCTCCGTCGCCCTCGGGCCCGACCGGCTTAAGCGGCCCTTAAAGACCGGTTAAGCGATCATCGGGTCTTGGCCACTCTCTTGAATCACCCCAGGTCAGGACGGTGCTGTGGACAAGTCGGACCGTTGGCGGGGGCTGCGGCCGTCCCTACCATCGATGTCGCGCACCGGTCCCGGAACACCATCCTGAGAGCGCTCTCTCCGGCTCTCCTCCCCTGCCGGCCGGCGCGGTCAGGAACCCGCACGCCTACTCCTGGAGATCCCCCACATGAGCCCCCGTCATCAGCGCAACCTCGGCCGCCGCAAGGTCCTCTTCGCCCTCGGCGGAGCCGCCGTGGCCGTCCCCGCGGCGGCGGCGATCGCCCCGTACGCCCTCGCGGACCAGTCCGGCGGGCGGAAGGCCGGCACGGCGGCGGCCGGCGCCCTGCCGCTGACGATCGTCAACGACAGCGGTTCCTTCGGCAACGCGAGCGTGCACCTCTACATCGTGGGCAACGCGGACGGCCGCCAGGTCCGGGTCACCCCGGAGGGCACCGCCGTCCCGGTCGCCGCCTCCGACAACGGCCCCGACGGCTTCACCGACTACGCGATCAGCCTGGCCGGCAGCGGTGAGACCAGGCTGTCCCTGCCGTACATGTCCGGCCGGATCTACGTCTCCCTCGGCGCGAAGCTCAAGTTCAAGGTCGTCACGGACGGCAACGGCAACGCCGCGCTGCAGTACCCGGCCGGCTGGGTCGCCTCCGACCCCAACCACGGCGTGCTGCACGACTGCGCGGAGTTCACGTACAACCCCTCGGGCATGTTCTGCAACACGACCATGGTCGACATGTTCAGCGTGCCGCTGAGCATCCGGCTCACCGGCTCCAAGGACCAGACGACCGGCACCGTGCGCGAGGGCGGCCGCGCGGCCGCGTTCGCCGCCGTCAAGCGGGTGGAGGCGTTCTCCCGGCTCGTCGTGGACGACACCCGGATCATCGCCCCCGGCCACGGTCTGGACGCCGGCCTGTTCGCGAAGGACTACCTCGCCCCGTACATCGACGAGGTGTGGAGCACCTACACCGGCCGGGACCTCAGGGTCACCACCAACGCCGGCACCTTCACCGGCCGGGTGCGCGGCGAGCGGTTCACCTTCGACGGGCCCGCCCGGGTCTCCTTCGGCAAGCCCTCCACACGGGACGTCCTGTTCTGCGACGGCGCCCTGGCCGCCCCCAACGACGGCACGACCGGCCCGGTCGCCGCCGTGCTGGGCGCCGGCTTCAACCGCTCGACGCTGCTCAGCCACCCGGACCAGCCGACGGCCGACGCCTCGGTCTTCTACCGGACCGAGCTCACCAACCACTACTCCAGGGCCGTCCACGCCGCCACCGAGGACGGCAGGGCGTACGGCTTCGCCTTCGACGACGTCGCCGACCTCGCCTCGTACATCCAGGACACGGCGCCCACGGGCCTGCGGCTGACGCTCACGGCCTTCTGAGCGGCCCGTGGAGCAGGTTTCCCGCGGGCCGGGGAAGGTACCCCGCCACCCAGGAGGAGCGGCCCTTCAGCGCGGTGCCTCGAGCGCTTCCGGATGCACGGCGGGCTCCCGCGTTGAATGGTGAGTGTCGGACCCGATGACAGCCACCGGGGCCGCACCATCGATCCGGACCCGAGGAGCCAGAAGATGTCGACGTCCCAGCCCGACGCGTCCCGGCAGCCCGAGGACAGCACCACCCCGGACAGCCTGCTCCACGCCCGCACCGGCACCGATGTGTCGCCGGAGGACCTCGTTCTCGCCGCGGGCAAGGACCTCACCCCGCACAACCTCGAGTGGGCCAGGCGGAAGCTGGACGAGGAGGGGCCCGCCGCCCTGGACAAGATGCTGCCCTGAGCCCGCGCGCCCGTGCGTGGGACAGGACGGCGCCGCCGGCCCGGTGAGCTCGTGCACCGGGCCGGCGGCGCCGTGACGCCGGTCAGCCTCTGTCCCGGTCCTCCGGGAGCGCCGTCCCGTCCTCCACGACGTGCATCGCGGCCTCCTCCGCGCCGGCCGCCCCCGCGTCGACACCCACGTCCCGGGCGACGGTCTCCTTCGTGGTGTCGGGGTGCGCGCCCTCGTCCGGGGCGACCAGGCGTCCGGCACGGACGGCGCCCGCCTCCGGGTCGACCGGCTCGCCCTCGCCGCCCGGCAGGTCGCCCACCTCGTCCCCGGCGGGCACGGAGGTGTCCGGCACCTCCTGGGCCAGCCGCTGGTCCAGGCTCTCCCCGTCGTGCTGCTCCGCGGCCGTGGTGCCGTGCTTGGTCACCCCGAGCGGCTTCTCCGGCGGTGAGTAGCCCTCGTCGAGGGTGTCGTCGTAGGTCCGTTCGTCGACGGCGTCCTGCATGTCGAGCGGCGCGGCGTCCTCCTGCTCCTCGTTGCTCCCGGTGGGCTGGTACGCGTCGTCCCCCATCGGTTCGGTGCCCATGGCTTCCTCCCTGTCACGCTGCGTCGGCTCGTTCGCCTCGGTGTCAGATCCGCGTTTCCCGTCAGGCGGTCCCTAACCCCGCGGGGCCGGGTGCCGGGACGTGTCCGGGCGGGGCCGTGGGGACGCGTCCGGCGCTCGTCCCCGGCGAGGAGCACAGCGGTCACCGGGCGCGCGGGACGCCCGCCGGGCCCTCGGACCCGGGCGCCGGGGCGATACGGGCCCGGAGGTCGCCGATCCGGTGGACGGGCCAGGGGCGGGCGTACCCGGGCGGTGTGCCGCCGGGCCCGGTGAGGGTGGCCACCGGGACGCGGCGCGCGGTCCGCAGGATCTCCCCGGCCGTGGTGTTCTCGTTGTTCCCGGCGGTCGTGCCGGAGGAGCAGCCGGTGTAGTAGCCGATGGGGATCGCCTCGTGGCCGGTGATCAGACAGGGCGGGCGGACACCGAGGCGGTGCAGGGCGTCGGCCGTGCGGGCCCAGTCCCGGCGGCTGTCGGTGTTGCGGTCCACCGTGTGCACGAGGACGACCAGTTGCACCGTGAGGTGGCCGGCCAGCCCGAGCACGACCAGGGCCCTGGCTGCCGGCCGCCACCTCCCGCGCGGTGCCGTCACCAGGTACCACAGCGCGTCGGCGAGCGGGACCGCGAGCAGGGCGTAGGCGGGCTGGAGGAAGCGGGGCGCCGCGTACGCGATCAGGAACAGGTACGGGAGCGCCGCGGTCGTGGCGCAGGCCAGCGGCAGCAGGGTGCGCAGGGTACGGCCGGCCCGCACGGCGACGACCAGTGCGAGGACGGCGAGCAGCGGCAGGACGAACCACCACAGGGTGATCACCGGGTGGGGCATCGCACCCGTGCACGGGCGGCACAGCGCGCGCCCGCCCAGGCTGCGCAGCTGGTCGTCGACGGCGAGGTTCAGGCCGAGTCCGCCCTGGACCCGGGAGGCCTCCGCGAGCCGCTCCCGCAGGCCGCCGAAGGCGGTGTACGCCTCGATCACCCAGGGGACCCCGCCCGCCAGCAGCCCGCCGGTGAGGGCGAGCAGTGACCGTCCGTGCCGACCGGCCAGGGCCAGGACCAGGAGCGGGACCGTCACCCAGACGGCGTCGGTGGGCCGCATCCAGGCCATGAGCGCGGCCCCGGCCGCCACTCCCCCCAGGGGGCCGCCGGACGGGGGGTCCGCGCGGTGGCGCAGGAAGCAGCCGACGGCGGTCAGCGCGCCGACGGCGACCCAGTAGTTGGGCATGGCCTGGGGACCGTAGAAGAGCGTGATCCACAGGGAGGCGAAGAAAGCGCCGGCGGTGACCAGCACCCGGGTGGGGAACAGGCCGCGCCAGGAGCGCAGGGCCAGGAAGAGCGCGAGGCCGGAGAGCAGGGCGAGGTACACGCGCAGCAGGACGGTGGAGTCGGACCAGGACGCGACGGGCGCCACCAGCAAGGAGACGCCGCGGGAGCGGGGCGCGCTGAAGAAGGCGGCCGGGTGGTGGGAGGTGACCTGGCTGGTGTAGACGATCTCGTCCCAGCCGAGGCCCAGTACGGGGCGGA
This sequence comes from Streptomyces sp. NPDC126497, assembly GCF_040302425.1. Taxonomy (NCBI): domain Bacteria; kingdom Bacillati; phylum Actinomycetota; class Actinomycetes; order Kitasatosporales; family Streptomycetaceae; genus Streptomyces; species Streptomyces sp. NPDC126497. The sequence continues at coordinate 5,108 of NZ_JBEORT010000012.1, read as the reverse complement.
CCAGGACGAGCTGGGCGAGGGTGAAGACGGCGGCGAGCACCGCGAGCGGGCGGGCGCCGCCGCGCCCCGCCGGGCCCGGCCCGGCCCGCCGCTCGCGCCGTCGTGTCCCGGTGAGAAGGGCACCGGTGCCGTCGGTCATCGTCCGTCCCTCATTCCCGCACGCCGTCGAGTCCTGGGCGCCACGGACCCCGTGCCCTGGAGGACGGGTTCCGGGGGGCCGGCGTTCCGGAGATCACCGACAACCTAACCCGCGTGCGGCGGGCCCGCAGGGCGGGACGCCGCCGTCCGCGCCGGAGCCCGCCGCCGGTCAGCGCGGGTGCGGGCCCCGGTGCGGGGGCTGCTCGGGGGCCGGGCGGGGCCTGGGCACCGGGACGGGACGCTCGACGGGGGCGCCCTCGCGGACGGTCAGCTCGGCGCCGTGGTGCCGGAGGGTCAGCGGCGCCCCGGACCGCAGCGTGTACGTCGCCCGGTCCGCGGCGACCTCCACGCGCAGGCACCGGCCGAGGAACCGCAGGGTGAAGGCCAGGCGGCGCAGCCTCGGCGGCAGCCGGGGGGCGAACCGAAGGCTCCCGTCGTCCCAGCGCATGCCGCCGAATCCGGCGACCAGCGCCGTCCAGGTGCCGGCCAGGGAGGCGATGTGCAGTCCGTCCCGGGTGTTGTGCTCCAGGTCCGCGAGGTCCATCAGGGCGGCCTCGGCGGTGTAGGCGTGGGCCAGGTCCAGATGGCCGGTGCGGGCGGCGAGGACGGCCTGGACGCAGGCCGACAGCGAGGAGTCCCGTACGGTCAGCTGCTCGTAGTAGGCGAAGTTGCGGGCGATCTGCTCCTCGCCGAAGACCTCCTCGAAGAAGCCGGCGCAGGTGTGCATCGCCAGCACCAGGTCCGCCTGTTTGACCACCTGCTTGCGGTAGAGGTCGAAGTAGGGGAAGTGCAGCATCAGCGGGTACTGGTCGGCGCGGGTGCGGGCGAAGTCCCAGCGCTGGTAGCGGGTGAAGCCCGCGTGCTGTTCGTGCACGCCGAGCTCGTCGTTGTAGGGGACGTGCACGGCTTCGGCGGCGTCCCGCCAGCCGGCGCTCTCCTCCTCGTCGACGCCGAGGGCCGCCGCGGCGTCGGGGTGGCGCTTGCAGACGTCGGCGGCGGCCAGCAGGTTCGCCCGGGCCATGAGGTTGGTGTACGTGTTGTCGTCGGCGACGGCGCTGTACTCGTCCGGCCCGGTGACCCCGTCGATGTGGAAGACGCCCCGGTCGTCGTGGTGGCCGAGGGAGCGCCAGAGGCGGGCGGTCTCCACCAGCAGCTCCACGCCGGTGTCGCGTTCGAAGCGCTCGTCGCCGGTGGCCTGGACGTACCGCACCACGGCGTCGGCGATGTCGGCGTTGACGTGGAAGGCGGCGGTGCCGGCCGGCCAGTAGGCGGAGCCCTCCGAGCCCTCGATGGTGCGCCAGGGGAACGCGGCCCCGCGCAGGCCCAGCTGGGTGGCGCGCTCGCGGGCGACCGGGAGGGTGCTCTGCCGCCAGCGCAGCGCCTCGGCGGCGGCGTCCGGCACGGTGCAGATCAGCAGGGGCAGCACGAAGACCTCGGTGTCCCAGAAGGCGTGGCCGTCGTAGCCGGAGCCGGTCAGCCCCTTGGCGGGTATCGCGCGCCGTTCGGCGCGGGCCCCGGCCTGCAGGACGTGGAAGAGGGCGAAGCGGACGGCCTGCTGGATCTCCTCGTCGCCGTCCACCTCCACGTCGGCCCGGGACCAGAAGTCGTCCAGGTGGGCCCGCTGTTCGTCGAGGAGTCCCTGCCAGCCGCTGTGCGCGGCGGCCGCCAGCGCCGCTTCCACCTGGTCGCTCATGGCGGGCCGGGAGCGGGCGCCGGACCAGCCGTGGGCGACGAGTTTCTCCACCCGCAGCCGCTGTCCCGGCTCCAGGACGGAGGTGACGGTCAGCCGGGCCACGTCCACGTTGCTCTCGCAGCCGGTGGTGGTGCGTTCGGGGCCGTCGACGACGTGGTCGGCGGCCACGGCGACCCGCAGGCCGCTGCGCCGGGTGCGGTGCACCAGGCGCAGCCGGTGGCCCTCGGCGAAGTCCTCCTCGGGCTCCAGCGGGGACTTCAGGACGCGGGCGGCGCGCGGGTCGCCGTCCGGCGCGGGCGGGCTCTCGTTGGCGACCAGTTCGGACTGCACCACCACGCGGGTGCGGCTGTCGACGGGCTCGACCTCGTAGGCGACGGCGGCGACGGCCCGCTGGGTGAGGGAGACCAGCCGGGTGGAGCGCACCCGGACCGTGGAGCCGGCCGGGGAGGTCCATTCGCAGACCCGCTCCAGGACGCCCCGGCGCAGGTCCAGGGTCCGCTCGTGGCGGACGAGCCGCCCGTAGCGCAGGTCGAACGGTTCGTCGTCGACCAGCAGCCGGATCACCTTGCCGTTGGTGACGTCGATGACCGTCTGGCCCGACTCGGGGTAGCCGTAGCCGGCTTCGGCGTAGGGCAGGGGGTGCAGTTCGTGGACGCCGTTGAGGTAGGAGCCGGGCAGGCCGTGCGGTTCGCCCTCGTCGAGGTTGCCGCGCCAGCCGACGTGGCCGTTGGACAGCGCGAACACGGACTCGCTCTGCGCCAGGACGTCGAGGTCCAGGCGGTGTTCGCGCACGGTCCACGGTTCGACGTCGTACGCCCGCTGCGCGATCACTCGCCACCCCCGAGTTCCGACAGGTCCGCCACGACCCGGTCGGCGCCGTGCGCGTACAGGGCGTCGGCCTGGCCCACCCGGTCCACGCCGACGACGTATCCGAACTTCCCGGCGCGGCCCGCGTCCATGCCGGCCAGCGCGTCCTCGAACACGGCGGCCCGGGACGGCTCGACGCCGAGGTCCGCCGCGGCGGCGAGGAAGGTGTCGGGCTCCGGTTTCCCGGGCAGTCCCCGCTCGGCGGCGACCACTCCGTCGACGCGTACGTCGAAGAGGTCCTCGGCCCCGATCGAGCGCAGGACGTCACGGCAGTTGGCGCTGGAGGAGACGATCGCGGTGCGCAGTCCGCGGGCGCGGACCGCGGCGAGGTAGCGCAGGGTGCCGTCGTAGGCCTCCACGCCGTCGGCGCGGATCCTCGCCAGCAGCAGCTCGTTCTTGCGGTTGCCGAGGCCGTGCACGGTGCGGGCCCCGGGCGGGTCGCCGGGGCCGCCCTCGGGCAGTTCGACGCCGCGGGAGGCGAGGAAGGTGCGGACGCCGTCGGCGCGCGGGCGGCCGTCGACGTACGCGTCGTAGTCGGCGTCGGTGAAGGGCCGGAAGGCCTCGCCGTCCCGTTCGCGCAGGAAGGCGTCGAACATCTCCCTCCAGGCGGCCGCGTGGACGACGGCCGTCTTCGTGACGACGCCGTCGAGGTCGAAGAGGCAGGCGAGGATGTCATCGGGCAGACCCAGATCCGTCATACCCGACACCGTTCCCCGTACGGCGTCGAACAGTGAGTGGCGCGGGCCACACGGCGGCGGGGCGTCCGCTTCCCGGGTGGCACACTCTCCCCTGTGGCACCGACCTTCGACGACCTCCTGCGCCGCGCCCGTGCCCTCCCGCGAGGCGGCCGGCGCGCGATCCTCGGCATCGCCGGCAGTCCGGGCGCGGGCAAGTCCACGCTCGCGGAGCGGCTGGTGCGGGAGCTGAACGGCGCCGGGGAGCCGTGGGTGGCGCACGTGCCGATGGACGGCTTCCACCTCGCCGACGCCGAACTGGACCGTCTCGGCCGCCGGGACCGCAAGGGCGCCCCGGACACCTTCGACGCGGCCGGGTACGCGGCACTGCTGCGGCGGCTGCGCGAGGAGACGTACGACGACGTCGTGTACGCGCCCGGTTTCGAGCGGGTGCTGGAGCAGCCGGTCGCGGGCGCGCTCCCGGTGCCGCCGGCGGCCCGGCTGGTGGTGACGGAGGGCAACTACCTGCTGCTGGACACCGGTGCGTGGGCGCGGGTCCGGCCGCTGCTCGACGAGGTGTGGTTCTGCGACCTGGACGGGGAGGAGCGGGTGCGGCGGCTGGTGGCCCGGCACGAGGAGTTCGGCAAGAGCCGCCGGGAGGCGGTGGCGTGGGTGCAGCGCACGGACGAGCGCAACGCCGCGCTGGTGGCCGCGACACGTGACCGGGCCGACCTCGTGGTGCCCGGGTCCGTCCTGCCGGGTGCGGACGCCGGGGCGTAGGACGGCCGGCGTGCGGGGCCGTCCCGGCCGCCGAAAGGGGTTGGACGCGGCCCGGCGCGGTGCCGCAGGCTCTGCTGCATGATCAGAACAGCCACCGTGCACGACGTCCCCGAGATCCGCGCGATGATCCGCGAACTCGCCGCCTACGAGAAGGCCGCCGAACAGGCACGCGCCACCGAGGAACAGCTGCGCCGGGCCCTGTTCGGGGAGCACCCCGCCGCGTCCGTCCTGATCGCGGAGGACGACGGCACCGGGGAGGCCGTCGGGTTCGCGCTGTGGTTCCCGCGCTTCTCGACCTGGACCGGCACGCGCGGCCTCCATCTGGAGGACCTCTACGTCCGTCCGCACGGCCGGGGCGCCGGACACGGCAGGGCGCTGCTCGCCGCCCTCGCGGCGATCTGCCGGGAGAACGGCTTCGAACGCTTCGAGTGGGTGGTGCTGGACTGGAACGAGCCGGCGATCGGGTTCTACCGATCGCTCGGGGCGGAGCTGCTGGACGAGTGGACGGGGTGCCGGCTGACCGGCGCCCCGCTCGAGGAACTCGCCGCGCGCGCCCCGGCCGTCGTGCACCGGGCGCCCTGACGCCCGGCGGGGCGGCAGGCCGCACGGTGACCGTCCGTCCGGGGCGGGCCGTCTCCGGCGTGCCGGCCCGCCGGCAGACGTGCCGTGGCCGGGGGCCGGCCGGCGACCAGGGGCCCGCCCGGCGAACCGGGGCGGAGGGGACCGACGGCGCCCCACAGCCCGGGTGAGCGGGGCCCGGCGCGTCCGGCCGCACGGCGGAGGGCGCCGACGCGATGGGCCCCGCGCGAGCGCGGACGGGCGTGCCGGGTCCCGCGTCCCCGGCGTGATCCGTCGGGGAGGCCCTAGGGCCTCTCGTTTGGATCAGGTCGGCCGCGACCGACGGTGCGTCATGGCCGACCCGAGCGGGGCTTGGTGCGTGCAGATGCAAGGCGGAG
>NZ_JBEORT010000011.1:0-116928 GCF_040302425.1 Streptomyces sp. NPDC126497 | reverse complement strand
CCGCCGCGGGGGGGCGCGGGCGCGGGTGCGCGGGTGCGGGGCGCCGACGACGCGTCCCCCGGACCGGGACCGGTCCGGGGGACGCGTCGCCTCACGGGTGCGGCTGCCGGGTGGGGCGGGCCCGGCGTCCGGCACGGCCCTAGCGGCGGGAGGCCGTGCGGCTGCGGCGGTAGAGCATCGCACCGCCGGTGATCAGGACGGCCCCGGCCGCCGAGGCGGCGATCATGCCGTCGCTGCCGGTCTGGGCCAGGTGCGGCGGGTTGCCGTGCGGTTCCTCCTCGGCCGGGGGCTTCTCGGCCTCGTACGGGGGAGGCGTCTTGACCTTGACGGGCGGAGTCGGCGTCTCCTTCTCGGGCTCGTCCTCCTCGCCGTAGCCGCCGTTGACGCAGGTGTTGCCGTAGGCGTCGTTGAACAGCCCGATCAGGTTGACGCTGTTGCCGCACGCGTTCACCGGCAGGTGGACGGGCACCCGCACGTCGTTCCCGGAGGCGATGCCGGGCAGGCCCTCGACGGGGCTCGTGTACGCGCCGTCGTCGCCGTACGCGGACCCGCCGTACGCGGAGTCGTCGTGGGAGGAGTCGCCGTACGAGTCGTCCGCGGACTTCTCCGCGTCGCCGTGCGCATCGTTGACGCAGGTGTTGTCGTACGCGTCGTTGTCCACACCGATCAGGTTGACGGTGTCGCCGCACACGTTCACCGGGGCGTGGACGGGCACCCGCACGTCGTTCCCGGAGGCGATGCCGGACGAGCGCCCGGCGTCGTCCATCGGGTGCGCGGCCTCGGAGTCGTCGTGCGAGTGGTCGGCGGACTTCTCCGCGTCGCCGTGCGAGCCGTTGACGCAGGTGTTGTCGTGCGCGTCGTTGTCCACACCGACCGCGTTGGCGGTGTTGCCGCACACGTTCACCGGCGCGTGCACCGGTGCTCCCACGGTGTTCCCGTCCATCACACCGTGAGAGTCCTCGGCACCGCCCCCCGCGTACGAGTCGGCGAGGGCGGGGGTTCCGTACAGGGACAGAATGCCGGTGGCGGCGGCGGCCGCCACGAACACTCCCCTGCTCAGGGTCTGTCGCAATGTGGTTGTCTTCCTGCTTGAAGAATTGGGAGCGGCCACGCGTTCTGGCCCTCCGCTGCCGCATGGCCTACTCCCTCATCAACCCGACTCGGCGGAATCGGTTGCGCAGGTTCACCCGGTTGGCCCGCACGGGCGGGCGCGCGGGCCGGGTGTCAGGACACCACGTCCTTGCGGACGAAGCCCCGGAACGCCAGCGCGAACAGCACCGACGCGTACGTCACGGACACCGAGGCGCCCTGGATCATGCCGGACCACTCCGGGGTCGGCTGGACGGCGTCCGCCCAGGCGAACTGCCAGTGCGCGGGGAGGAAGTGACGCCAGTCGCCGAGGGCGGTGACGGCGTCCAGGACGTTCCCGACGATGGTCAGGCCGACGGCGCCGCCGACCGCGCCCAGCGGGGCGTCGGTGCGGGTGGACAGCCAGAACGCGAGCCCGGCGGTGACCAGCTGCGACACGAAGAGGTACGCCACGATCACCACGAGCCGCTGGGCCGCCGTGCCGGGGTCGAGCGCGCCGCCGGTGGGGATCCGCAGCGGGCCCCAGCCGTAGGCGGCCGTGCCGACGACGAGCGCCACCACCGGCAGCAGCACCATCGCGGCCAGGCTCAACCCCAGTCCGACGATCAGCTTGGACCACAGCAGCCGCATCCGGGGCACGGGCGCGGCGAGCAGGTAGCGCAGGGAGGACCAGCCGGCCTCCGAGGCGACCGTGTCCCCGCAGAACAGGGCGACGGGGATGACCAGCAGGAAGCCCGCGGACACGAACAGGTTGACGGCGGCGAAGTTGGCGCCGGACGCGGTGGCCGTGTCCATCAGGTTGACGCGGCCGCCCGGACGGTCGGGCTCGCCGCCGATGGCGAAGGCGACCACCAGCACGAACGGCAGCAGGGCGAGGATCGCGCCCATCACGAGGGTGCGGCGGCGCCCCAGCTGGCGGGCCAGCTCCACCCGCAGGGGCAGGGTGCGGCCCGCGCGGTAGCCGGCGGCGACCTCCGCGGGTCCGCTGTCCCCGCTGTCCCCGGCGCGCCCGGTGGGCTCGGCCCGCTCGGTGAGCGTGCTCATGCGGAACCTCCGATCAGGGTGAGGAAGGCGTCTTCGAGGCGGCGGTGCGGGCCCACCGACGCCACGGGCACCTCCAGCCGGACCAGGTCGGCGACCAGGCGCGGGGCGGTGCCGCCGGCGTCGAGCCGGACCAGCAGCCCTCCGTCGGTGCGGACGGCGGAGGCGACGCCCGGCAGCGCGGCGACCTTCTCGGCGACCGGCTCCTCCACGGGGGCGACGGTGCCGACGAGCAGGGTGTCGCCGGAGCCGACGATCTCCTGCACCGGACCGGCCTGGACGAGCCGGCCGCGGTCCATCACCACGAGGTGGGTGCAGGACTGCTCGACCTCCGACAGCAGGTGGCTGGAGACGATCACCGTGCGTCCGGCGGCCGCGTACCGGATCATCACCTCGCGCATCTCGCGGATCTGCGGCGGGTCGAGTCCGTTGGTCGGCTCGTCGAGGATGAGCAGGTCCGGGAGGCCGAGCATGGCCTGGGCGATGGCGAGGCGCTGGCGCATGCCCTGGGAGTAGGTCCGCACCGCGCGGGCGAGCGCCTCGCCGAGCCCGGCGATCTCCAGGGCCTCCTCCAGGTGGGCGTCCTCGGGCGGGCGGCCCGTGGCCCGCCAGTACAGCTCCAGGTTCTCCCGCCCCGACAGGTGCGGCAGGAAGCCCGCGCCCTCGACGAAGGCGCCGACCCGGGAGAGCACCGGGGCGCCGGGGCGGACGGCGTGGCCGAAGACGCGGATCTCGCCGTCGTCGGGCCTGATCAGGCCCATCAGCATGCGCAGGGTGGTCGTCTTGCCCGCGCCGTTCGGGCCGAGGAGGCCGAGCACCTGTCCCTTCTCGACCCGGAAGGACAGGTCCCGCACGGCGTACCGGTCCGAGGAGCGGGCGTAGCGCTTGCTCAGGCCGGTGATCCGCAGGGGGACGTCGGCCAGCTCGGGGTCGGGCGCCGGGGCGGTGGTGCGGCGGCGGCCGGTGAGCAGCAGGGCGAGGGCGATCAGGGCGCCGGCGACCGGCAGCCACACCACCCAGGCGGGCAACGGGGCCGCGGCGGTGGTCACGCCGGGCGCGGTGGGCACCGTGAGGTCGCTCCTCAGGGAGACGGTGTACGTCGCCGGGGCGGCCGGGGAGGCGTAGCCGAGGTCGGTGGAGGCGAGGACCAGGCGCAGCCGGTGGCCCTTGCGCACCTCGTGGTCGACGGCCGGGAGGGTGAGCGTCACGTCCTTGCCGCCCTTGGCGCCCTCGACGCGGACGGGCGCGACCAGCTGCGCGGGCAGCACCTGCTGCCGTCCGTCCGGGCCGACGTCGTAGACCTTGCCGAAGAGGACGGCGTCGTCGCCGGTCGACTTCACGTGCACGGTGACGGTCGGCGATCCGGTGATCCGCAGGTCGTCGGCGACCGGGGCGGACTCGAAGCGGGCGTACTGGCCGGGGAAGTCCAGGGAGACGCCGACGCCGAGCGAGGAGAGCTGGGCGAGTCCGCCGGAGCCGCCGAGTCCTGGCAGGGAGGAGACGGCGGGCGGGTTGGCGCCCGCCGGGTTGGCGAAGCGCTGCTCGCGTCCGGTGAGGGGGAAGGCGCGGCCGCCGCCCGTCAGCCCCGGGTAGGTGTCGGCGCTCGCGCCGTTCAGCACGGCCTCGCCGTCGGTGGAGTCGACGCCCCCGGTGCGGGTGACGCGGAAGGCGGGGCCGGTGTCGGCGCTCCCGTCGCCCTTGAGGTACCGGTCGAACCACGCCTCGACGCGGCCTTGCACCCGGCCGCTCTCCGGGTCGCCGCCGTCGTGGCCGCCGGCGATCCAGTCGACGCCGACCGGGGCGCCGTTGGCGCGGATCGCCTTCGCGGCGGCGTCGGCCTGGCCGAGCGGGAAGAGGGAGTCGGTCTGGCCCTGCACCAGGAGCGTGGGCACGTCGATGCGGTCGGCGACGGCGGACGGCGAGCGCGCCTCGAGCAGCTCGCGCGCCCCGTCGTCCGGGACGCCGGACTCGGCGACCCGCTGGTACATCGCGCACAGCGCGGCCTCGAACTTCTCGCAGCCGCCGCCGGAGTTGACGAAGACGCCGGCCCACAGTCTCTTGAACACGCCGTTCGGGAAGAGCGCGTCGGCGAGGTCGAAGTAGGTGATCGCCGGGGCGATGGCGTCGACCCGGTCGTCGTACCCGGCGCCGAGCAGGGCGACGGCGCCGCCGTAGGAGGCGCCGGTCATGCCCACCCGCGGGTCGCCGTCCCCGTCCAGCTCGACCTCGGGCCGGTCCGCCAGCCAGTCGATCAGCCGGGAGACATCGGCGACCTCGCCCTCCGGGTCGTTCAGCCCGATCCTCCCGCCGGACTCGCCGAAGCCGCGCGCGGACCAGGTCAGCACCGCGTACCCGTCGCGCGCGAGGTCCTCGGCCTGCTCCCGCACGTCGTCCTTGCTGCCGCCGAAGCCGTGCCCGAGCAGGACGGCGGGGCGGCGGCCGCCGGGGCCGGCGGTGAAGTACGAGGTGTCGATGCGCACCCCGTCGCCCACGCTCATGACCCGGTCGGCGCGGCGGACCGCGGGCGCGTCGTCGGAGGCGACGGCACTCCACGTACCGGCACCGGCGAGCACGACGACGGCGGCCGCGGCGGCGACGGTCCGTCGCGGCCGCCGTGACCGCAGCCACCGCGATCCGGGCAGTCGAAGATCCATGCGTCAACCGTACGGGGTGAAACTGTCACCGGGTTGTCGACCACAGACCGAACCCGGGGGCCTCCTGGCGGCGTACGCCAGCGGTGCCGCGTACCGCGCCCGCGGTACGCGGGCGTGGTCAGGCGAGCGCTTCGGCCAGCAGCGCGGCGGTCTCGGCGATCAGCGGGTCGTCGGGTGCGGCGTCGGGTTCGTGCTTCGTCGTGAGGACCGCCAGGACGAGGGGCGCGCGCCGCGGGGGCCAGGCGAGGCCCACGTCGTGGTTGGTGCCGTACTTCCCGCCCGCGGTCTTCTCCGCGACGGTCCAGCCGGCGGGCAGGCCGGCCCGGAGCTTGGCGGCGCCCGTGGTGTTGGCCAGCAGCCAGCCGGTGAGCCGTCCGCGGTCCTTGGGGGCGAGGGCGGTACCGAGCGTCAGGCGCGCGTAGGTCCGCCCGATGGCGTCCGGCGTGGTGGTGTCCGTCGTCCGCCACGGTTCGGCGGAGTTCAGCTCGGGCTCCCAGCGGTCGAGCCGTGTCGTCCGGTCCCCCAGCGACCGGCAGAACCGGGTGACCGCACCCGGCCCGCCCAGCTCCCGAAGCAGGAGGTTCCCGGCGGCGTTGTCGCTGTGGCGGACCGCGGCGTCACAGAGCTCCTCGACGGTCATGCCCGAGGCGAGGTTCCCGGGCATGCCGGTGACCGGCGCGTATCCCGAGTCCGTGACCTCCTTCTCGCCGTACCGGATGCGCCTGGCCAGGAACTCCCCGTCCCGGTCGAGGTCGCGCAGCACGGCGGCGACCGCCAGCGGCTTGAAGACCGAGCACACGGGGAAGCGCTCGTCCGCGCGGTACCGCACGGCCTTGCCGGTGGCGGTGTCGCGGGCGTACACGCCCAGCCGGGCGTCATGCCGCCGCTCGAGCTCCCTCAGCCGGCGCACGATCCCGCCCTCCGGCGCCGCGGCGTGGGCGTTTCCGCTCACGGTCAGGGCGGCGGTCAGTGCCGCGCCGGCTCCCCAGGCGAGCACGGTGCGCCGGGACGCGGGCCGTCGTGCGCTGTCCAAGATCGCCCTCTCCTCCGGTCACGGTCTCGAACAATAGGATCACTCAGCCGGATCATTCGGTTCCAGGAGGACTCGATCGTCCGTGCCGGTCGTCCGGATCGCGGCGGGAAAGCGGAGGCCGGGTCGCAGGGGAGGGCAGCGGTAAGGCCGTCGGCAGCCTTGACGCAGTGTTCTGACCTCTTCGCTGTATCAACCTGCAGCAGGTGCCGGTGGTGAGGTCAAACAGGATTTCTGGTCATCGAGGCAGGCATGCGGGTCAAGGCCATTGCTGAGGAGAAGCGTTCCAGGAATGCCCCGTAGCGGCCCCCGATCTACCTAGGCTGTGGTCACGACGACCGAACGCCGGGAGACTGTCCACCATGCCCAGGACTACACAGCTGCGTACATACACCGTTCGTGACGGCATGCTCGACGAGTGGGTCGAGCGCTGGCGTCAGGAGATCGTGCCGCTGCGGCTGAAGTTGGGCTTCACCATCGGCGGGGCATGGGTGGAGCGGGAACGCAACCAGTTCGTGTGGCTGATTTCCTACGAGGGTCCGGAAACCTTTCAAGAGCGCAACGCGCTGTACTGGTCGTCGCCCGAGCGCAAGGCGATGAACCTGGACCCGGACGACTACCTCGTCCATACCGACGACTGCACGGTCGAACAGGTCTATTGATCACGGATGGTCGAGCGGCAGCATGTGGTGCCGTCGCTCCTCTTCCGTGAGTGTGCGGAAGACCCTCGTCCGTGCGATCGCTTCCAGCCGGTCGTAGTCCGGCTCCGCGGACCACACCCGGGCCGTCCCGTCAGTGGAACCGGTCAGCAGTCGTGCGCTGTCGCGGGACCATGCCACCGAGGTCACCTTGGCCTGGTGAACACCGACGACACCAATCTCATCGAAGGTGGCTGCGGACCATAGCCGAACAGTGCGGTCGTCGGACCCCGTGGCGACGTACCTGCCGTCGGGTGACCAGGAGACGGCACGAACACGTCCTTCGTGTCCCTTCAGGATGTCGATACGACGGCCTGTGGCCACATCCCACACGGCGGCCGTCCAGTCCCCCGAGGCCGTGGCGACACGCGCTTCGTCCGGGGACCAGGCGGCGTCCTCCACATAGTTGTCGTGTCCGCGCAGGACGGTGAGCTGCCGACTGTCGCTGGTGTCCCAGAGCCGGCAGGTCCGGTCGTCGGAACAGCTGGCGAGCAGCCGCCCGCTCGGCGACCACGACACGCGGCCCACCCAGTCTTGGTGCTCCGTGAGCTTCGTCAGCTCGCTCCCGTCCTGTGCCGACAGGACGCGTACCGCGCCGTCGTGCCCGCCGGTCGCGATCCGCCGGCCGTCCGGGGACCAGGCACATCCTTCGACGACCTCCCCGCGCTGCTCGAAAAGTGTGCGGCCCGCCCCGTCCACGACCCGGAGAAGCCCGTCGTTGGTACTGAGCACGAGCCGGTCGCCATGCGGCGAGCAGGCCACACTCCACACCCGGTCCTCCAGCCTCATCACAGGCCCAGCGGGAGTGCCTGTCGCCGCGTCCCACACGCGCACGCTGCCGTCATCGGAAGCAGTGGCGACGCGGCTGTGGTCGCCGGACCACGCGGCCTCGTTCACCGGGCCGTCGTGCCCGTCGACGAGCGTGGTCTCGGCTCCGCGCGGACGCAGATCCCAAACGATCCCGGTGCCGTCGGTTGAGCCTGTGGCGAGCTGTGTGCCGTCGGGAGACCAGGTCACTCCCCACACGGTGTCGGTGTGTCCGCGCAGCACCGCCAGGACCTTCGCGTCCTCGGCGTCGACGATGCGCACGGTTCGGTCGGAGGAGGCGGAGGCAAGCATCCGGCCGTCCGGCGACCAGGCCAGGTTCCACACGTAATCGGTGTGCCCGCGCAGCAGCAGTCGCAGCTCGCCCGTCCCCGCGTCCCAGACGCGGGCGGTGTGGTCACCGGAACCGGTCGCGATGCGGCCCCCGTCCGGGGACCAGGCGATGCCTTCGACGAAATCCGTGTGCCCCGTCAGGTTCGCGGTGGCCGTCCCTGTCGCACGGTCCCACACGATCACCGTCTGGTCGTGGGAGGCGGAGGCGAGACGGCTGCTGTCCGGCGACCAGGCGACACCCCAGACGTCGTTGCCATGCCCGTGCAGTTCGTGCACGAGTCGGCCTGTCCGAGCCTCCCAGACACGTACCACTCGGTCCTTGAAGGTGGCGGCGATGTGCGTCCCGTCGGGCGACCAGGCCACCTGCCTGCCGATGTCCCGGGCTCCGGTCAGCAGCCGTACGGGCTCACCGGAAACGGCGTCCCAGATCCGTACGACATGGTCCCGGCCGGCAGTGGCCACCCGGGACGAGTCGGGTGACCAGGTGACGGCCTCGACCATCGCACCGTCGGACGGCAGGACGAGCATGGGCCGTCCCGACCTGGCGTCGTAGATCCGGGCTGTACCGTCCCGGGAGGCCGTTGTCAGTAGTCGTCCGTCCGGCGACCAGGCGATGTCGCGGACCGTGTCCGTATGCCCGTCGAGCCGGATGCACGGATGGCTGGCTGCCAGGGCCGCCATCAGTCCGCGCCTCGCTGAGGGTGTCGGCGTGCACTCGCCGAGCGCTGCCAGCGACAGCAGCAGGGCGCGCTCGGGCTCGGTCTCCGCACTGCTGAGAACCTGTCGGCCGATGCTGTCGGAGACACGGCTCAGGAAGGCGAGGTCCCGACGCTGGGAAGCCTCGACAAGCGCTCGCGCGGGCGTCGACGCCTGTCCGGCCTCGTCCAGGGCTTCGAGCCAGCGCTGGGCCACGGTGAGTCGTTCGCCGGTGAGGAGGTAGTCGGCGCTGCGCCCGGACCGTTCCCAGTCCTCGGTCCACCGCTCAAGCTCGGCACGCTCCCGCAACCGCTCGGCTCGCGCCTCGACCTCCTGCCGCAGCGGCGCCCACTGTCGGAACAGAGCCTCGTGCGTCACCTGCGCGTACGGTTCCTGGCCGATGGCCGCGTCCCCACGTGCATCGGACCGCAGCAGCCGGGCGTCGATGAAGGCGTCCACCACATGCCGCTCCCGGTCGGTGAGGTCCGACAGCGGTACATGGCGGCGGGCGACCTCCTGCCCCTCCACGGTGACGAACTTCAGCAGTACACGGAGGACGAAGTCGACGGTGTCATCCGTACCGAGACCGGCCACGGTGTTGTCGGCCTGCCGCGCCAGCGCGCCCGGTACGCCACCGAGCCGCTGATACAGCTCCTCGGTGACCGTGCCGCCGGGGCCGGACGCGAAGTACAGCTCCTGGAGGAGGTAGGCGAGCAGGGGGAGAGCGTCGTCGGTGCCCGTCTCTCCCACGATCGTGTCGACCACGCCAGGTGCGAAGGAGAGACCCACCAGGGCGCCGGGTGCCTCCACCACCTCGGCGAGCTGGGCCCTGCCCAGGGTGCCGATGGTGATGGGGTGTTGAAAGAGTTCGGCGTGCTCGGTACCGAGAAGCCTTCCCAGGAGATCCACGCGGAGCGTGGCCAACACCCGAACCGAGGAGTCCTGCTCCAGGCAGGTGCGCAAGGAATCGAGGAATTGGGCTCGTTCCCGCTCGCCCCCGAGGGTGACGAGTTCCTCGAACTGGTCGATGACAAGGAGTGTCCGCCGGAACCGCCCTCCGCGCAGCCGGGCCAGCTCCGCCCGCAGGGCATCCGGCCCTTGACGCAACCGCCGTAGTACGGCACCAGCTGTTTCCCTCTCTCCAGCGGCGGTCGCAAGGGACGAGGCCAGAGCGCCGAGCGGATTCGGACCGGGTGAGAAGGGCGGGACGACAGTCCAGCGGCGACCTCGCAAGCGGGGCAGTACCCCGGCCCGCACAAGTGATGACTTCCCGCTGCCGGAGGCACCGGCCAGCAGAAGGAACCGGTCGACAGGGCGCGTCGCGGTGGCGTGCAACCTGCGCGTCATCTCGGCGACTTGGGCCTCCCTACCGAAGTAGACGGCTGCCTCGTCCTCGTCATACGCGTCCAGGCCCGGATACGGGACTCGGTCACGCGGCCAGTCTGCTTGCGGCGGCGCGGGATTCTCCAGCCGGTACACCACGACCTGCCCGACCACCATGGCCACCACCAGCAGCCCGATCGCCGGGACCGAGAACCGCTGGATGACCTGCAACGCCCACGGAGCCTCGTCGGTGCTGGTGGCGTAGTTGGTGGTGATGCCGAGTAAGCAGGCAATCAGCGCCAGCATGATCTGGAGCAGCACCTGCATCCGGTGCCTCATACGGCACCGCTCACGACCGCGTCACTGCCCGCCGACACGACCCGCCCCCGATCTACCGGATCCGAAGAACCAGTGTCGCGTGTTCTTGGCTCTCACCATGGACGGGAGAGCCCGCAACCATCTTCTGGGGCGGCAGAGAAGCGATCAATGGGGCGAACGGAATCCGGCCACAGCAGGTCATACAACGGGTGGCATGGTTGACGTCAGCACGGACAACAAGTCGCGCTTCTTGACGGTGACACGAGTGAGGAATGGTGGGGCACACGAGCAGCTCTCTACCATCCAGGCCGTCCGAACACCCCCGCGCCGGCGGGGAAGATGATCAAAAGCGACTCCGAGAACAACCCTGCATCGCCTTCCCGTCCACACGGGATGTTCCCGCAAGGTGAGCGGCTACGCATCAGGCAGCCGGGGAGCCAGAGTCCTTGAGGGTGTCGAGGAAGGCCGTCCAGGCGGTGGCGGGGAAGCGGAGGACGGGGCCGTGCGGGGACTTGCTGTCGCGGACGGGGACAACGGCGGGGAGGCCGGCGGCGACCTCGACGCAGTTTCCATCGCCCCCTTCGCTGTAGCTCGACTTGCGCCAGGTGATGGCGGTGAGACCGAGATTGCAGCTCATGACGGGTACTCCTCGATGACACGCTCGATGAACGCCACCGATTCTGACGGCGACAGCGCCAAGTCTCTTACCTGATCGTAGGCCAGGCGGTACTTCTGAAGGTCCCCGGCCTCGTCCAACAACTCACCCGACGCGTTGCCTTCCAAGTAGACGACCCCACCTCCGTCCGCCTGCCAGAGCAGGGAGAGGGAGCCGTAACCCTTCAGGGCATGGAACCCTGCCGCCAGCGGCAGCACTTGGAGAGTGATGGAGGGCTGCTCGGCGGAGAAGCGGAGATGGGCCAACTGGTCCGCCCAGACCTTCTGATCAGTGACCGGGCAGCGCAACACCGACTCGTCGAGAATCACGCGGATGTTCGGTGGCGGCTTGCGGTGCAGCAGGTCCTGTCGGCCGACGCGAGCGGCAACCTGCTCCTCCAGGTCTTCCTCATCGCGTCCCGGCCACAGGGAGAGAACAGCTCTGGCGTATGCCTCCGTCTGAAGCAGACCGGGGATCGTCAGCATGTACTTGTGCATGATGGTGGCGGTGGCCTCGTACCGCATGAACATCTTGTAGCCGTCCTTGAACACCTCCATCCGCGCCAGCTTCCACAGGCGTACCAGCAGGTCCCCGGTCTCGTAGTACGTGTCCAGGTCCTCCATCACCGGACGCTTGGAGATGCGCTCGGCGGCTTCCAGGCGGTAGAGGTAGCTCTTGTCGTAGTTGGTGTCGTCGGCGAGCTGGCTCAGGGACTTGCCCGCCTTCTCGCGGAGGTAGCGCAGGGTGCTGCCGAGCGCGCCCCGCGCGGAGTCCTCGTTGCCGTCCCGGTGCTCCGGGCGTACGTCCATCGGCCTTCCCCCTCTGTCTCGTGCCGCCTCCGCTGCCGGGTGGGGCGGCAACGCGTCGGACCTGGTCGCACCGTCCGCTCAGCGTGACGCTTTGAGTGCACCACGTGACGGGTGATCGGAGCAGGCACATGACGGACAAGGGACTCGAAGCGGTGATGGACGGGATTCAGCGGGCGGAGGCCGTGCGGGAGGAGCTGGGGGCGGCGCTGGCCGGTGTCGGGGTCACGCTGCCCTCGCTGGCGCTGGACGTTCCCATGGTCGCGGCGTGCCACGCGGAGCCGCTCGTCGACCTCGGGCGCTGCAACCTCCCGACCGCCCGCAAGCTCGCGGCGGTACTGCGGGCCGCCGGAACGGCGCGGTGAGCGGGGAGGCGCGGCCGCTCACGGCTGAGGAGCGGCTGTTGATGCTGCGGGTGCTGACATGCCTGAAGGACAGTCCTGAGCAGCAGGAACCGGCCGGCGAGGCGCCACCGTCGTCCGCGCGGGCCTTGAGGACGCGGGTTCGGGAGCTCAACCGCTGGAGCAGTCACCGGGGCGGTCTGCGGTGACCGGGCGGTCGTCGGACTCGGACGTGGACCGGCCGGCACCGCCGCGCGGCACGGACGGGATCCCGCGCGGGGCGCTGGTGGAGGATCTGGATTCGGGGCGGGTCGGGGTGCTCCAGGACGTCATCGCGTACGTGTCTCCCCGGTGAGGGGACCAGCGTCCGCGTCCGATCGCGTTCGTACGTCCCGTCGGCGGGGGACGGGAGTGGACCGCCTCCCCGGAGCGGTTGCGTCCGGCGGACGGCGTGGACCGTCGCCCCGGTCGGCCGGGGTGACGGTCCGCGCGCCTCAGTGGTTGCGGGGGAAGCCCAGGTCGACGCCGGTGGGGGCGTCGGCCGGGTCGGGCCAGCGGGTGGTGACGACCTTGCCGCGGGTGTAGAAGTGCGTGCCGTCGTTGCCGTAGATGTGGTGGTCGCCGAAGAGGGAGTCCTTCCAGCCGCCGAAGGAGTGGTAGCCGACGGGGACCGGGATCGGGACGTTCACGCCGACCATGCCGGCCTCGACCTCCAGCTGGAAGCGGCGGGCGGCGCCGCCGTCCCGGGTGAAGATCGCGGTGCCGTTGCCGAAGGGGGAGGCGTTGACGATGTCGAGGGCCTCCTCGTAGGTGTCCGTGCGCAGGACGCACAGGACGGGGCCGAAGATCTCGTCCTGGTAGGCCTTCGCCGTGGTCGGCACCTTGTCGAGCAGGGAGATGCCGATCCAGTGGCCGTTCTCGTGGCCGTCGACGGTGTAGCCGGTGCCGTCCAGGACGACCTCGGCGCCCTCGTCCGCCGCGCCGGCCACGTAGGAGGCGACCTTGTCGCGGTGGGCCTTGGTGATCAGCGGGCCCATCTCGGAGGCGGGGTCGTCGCCGGGGCCGATCCTGATCTTCTCGGCGCGCTCGCGGATCTTCTCCACCAGGGTGTCGCCGATCGCGCCGACGGCGACGACCGCGGAGATCGCCATGCAGCGCTCGCCGGCGGAGCCGTAGGCGGCGGAGACGGCCGCGTCGGCCGCCGCGTCGAGGTCGGCGTCGGGGAGGACCAGCATGTGGTTCTTGGCGCCGCCGAGGGCCTGGACGCGCTTGCCGTTCGCGGAGGCGGTGGTGTGGATGTAGCGGGCGATCGGGGTGGAGCCGACGAAGGAGACCGCCTTGACGTCGGGGTGGGCGAGGAGGCGGTCGACGGCCACCTTGTCGCCGTGCACGACGTTGAACACGCCGTCGGGGAGACCGGCCTCGGAGAGCAGCTCGGCGAGGCGGATCGAGGCGGACGGGTCCTTCTCGGACGGCTTCAGGACGAACGTGTTGCCGCAGGCGATGGCGAGGGGGAACATCCACATCGGCACCATCGCCGGGAAGTTGAACGGCGTGATGCCGGCGACGACGCCCAGCGGCTGGCGGAGGGACGACACGTCGACGCGGCTGGCGACCTGGGTGGACAGCTCGCCCTTGAGCTGCACGGGGATGCCGCAGGCCAGGTCGACGATCTCCAGGCCGCGGGCCACCTCGCCGAGCGCGTCGGAGTGCACCTTGCCGTGCTCGGCGGTGATCAGTTCGGCGATCTCGTCGCGGTGGGCGTCGAGCAGCGCGCGGAACCTGAAGAGGATCGAGGTGCGGGTGGCCAGGGAGGATCGGCCCCAGCTCAGGTACGCCTCCTTGGCGGCGGCGACCGCGGCGTCGACCTCCTCGACGGAGGCGAACGCGACCTTCGTGGTGACCTCGCCGGTCGCCGGGTTCGTCACCGGGCCGTAGGTGCCCGAGGCGCCTTCGGCGGTCCTGCCGCCGATCCAGTGGTTGACGGTCTTCGTCATGCCCGAGAACTCCTTCACAGATGGCGGCGACGGGTGGAGACGTGCCGTTCGTGCAGCTCGTGCGCCCCGGCCGCGGGCGGACGCGCCGCGGCCCCGGTCACGGATCCATCCCACCAGGACCGGACGCCCGGTCGGGCCCGACACAGTGTCGGCCGTTCGGGTCCCCGAGTGGACACATGCGACGTCGGCGGAACCTCCGGCGCGGGGCCGCGGCGGGCGGGGAGTCGTCGCTCGCACTTCGCTCCTGCCAAAGCGAGGCGGCCTCCCGCGCCGGAGGCGTTCGGCGGGGCGCCGGTGACGGCGCCCCGGGGGACGTACGGCTCGGTCATGGGACGGCCCCGGCGGTGAGCGCCGCGTCGCTCCCGCCGGGGGCGGGAGTGCCCAGGACGGGGGCGCCCCGGCGGTCGTCGGCGCCGAAGTCGCGCGGGGCCTCGCGGAGGCGGGTGCCGAAGGGGTCGTCGCCGGTGCGGGTGATCACGGCGGTGCGGCGGCCGGGGCGGGCGGCGGCGACCGCGGGGCCGGCCGCCGGGCCACCGGGGAGCGTGCCGGGGGACGTGACCCGCGGCAGCGGCGCACCCGTCCGGAGCGGGTGGAGGTCCACCCCGGTCCGACCCCCGGTGATCACGTCGTACGCCATCGCGTCTCCTCCGTGCGGCTCCACGCCCGTGTGGCCCTCCCTGGTTCTAGCCCCGTCCGTGAAGCCCTGTCAATGTTTTGTCCGGACATTCGGACGAAATTCGTCGGCACGTCACCCGGACCCGCTTCCCTGGGGGGAAGTCAACGCGCCCCGCCGGTGTTCCGGCGTGCGCCTGTGTGGCGTTCCTGTCACAAACACTGCCGTGCCGTCACGGGCGTCACACCTGCGCGGGCCTTCCGTCACACCCGGCGCACAGCCCCTGCCCCGCCGCCGACGGGCCTCGTTCACCGGGCACGACGTACTGCCCGATCACCAGCGCGCGCCCGGCCCCCCGGACGGCCGCCCCCGGCCGTCACCGCGGTGCGCGCGGGGAGGTGCCACCATGACCGACCGATCGCTGTGGTCCTACAAGGACATCGCGGCCCACATCAAGGTGCAGCCGGACACCGTCCGCTCCTATCGCAAGCACGGCCTGCTGCCCCCGCCCGACCAGGTGGAGGCGGGCAAGCCCTACTGGTACGCCGACACCATCCGCGCCTGGGTCGCCGCCCGCCCGGGCAACCGGGGCCGCAGGCGGGACTGACCCCCGTCCGGCCCGGGCGGGATTTCCGGCCCCGGTCGGCTCCGGGGCGCGACGACGGTCACACCCGCCCCCGCCGCCGGTCCGACGCGCCCCGTTCCGGCCGCC
The DNA here is from genome assembly GCF_040302425.1 of Streptomyces sp. NPDC126497. Classification (NCBI taxonomy): domain Bacteria; kingdom Bacillati; phylum Actinomycetota; class Actinomycetes; order Kitasatosporales; family Streptomycetaceae; genus Streptomyces; species Streptomyces sp. NPDC126497. The sequence goes on along the minus strand of NZ_JBEORT010000011.1, from coordinate 101,797 downwards.
ACGCTTTGATTCATACCCCCTAGGGGTATAACCTGGCGTCGTGGCCACGGCCGCACCGACCCCCTCCACCTCGACGAGGAGCAACGACATGACCTCCCAGACCGACACCCAGGGTTCCGTCACCACCGTCTACCAGGTGAGCGGGATGAGCTGCGGGCACTGCGAGGGCGCCGTCTCCGGCGAGATCTCCCGGCTCCCCGGGGTCAGCTCGGTGAAGGCGGTCGCCTCCTCCGGCGAGGTGACCGTGGTCTCCGCGGCCCCGCTCGACGAGGAGGCCGTCCGCGCCGCCGTCGACGAGGCCGGCTTCGAGCTGGCCGGCCGGGCCTGACCCGGGGTTCCCGCTTCCGCACGGCGTGAACCGGGCCGCAGCGGCCGCCCGTTCCCCGCGGTCCGCCACCGCGGCGGCCCGGCACGCCACCGTCCCCGGAGCCCCGGGTCCGCCCGGGGCCCCGGGCGTTCCTGGAGTACGGACATGACCAGCACCACCGCCACCGAGGCGCCGGCCGCCGGGCAGCCGGCCCGCTCCGAGGTCGAGCTGCTCATCGGCGGGATGACCTGCGCCTCCTGCGCGGCCCGCGTCGAGAAGAAGCTCAACCGCATGGACGGCGTCACCGCCACGGTCAACTACGCGACGGAGAAGGCCCGGATCAGCTACCCGCCGGGCGTCGAGGTCGCCGACCTGATCGGCACGGTGGTGCGGACCGGCTACACCGCCGAGGAACCCGCACCCCCGCAGGACGAGGACGACGCGGCGCCCGCCGCGGAGGAGACCGACCCCGAGACGGCCGCGCTGCGCCGGCGCCTCACCGCCTCCGCGCTCCTCGCCCTCCCCGTCGTCCTCCTGGCGATGGTCCCGCCCCTGCAGTTCGACAACTGGCAGTGGCTCTCGCTCACCCTCGCCGCGCCCGTCGTGGTCTGGGGCGCCGCCCCCTTCCACCGGGCCGCCTGGACCAACCTCCGGCACGGCGCGGCCACCATGGACACCCTGGTCTCCGTGGGCACGCTCGCCGCGTTCGGCTGGTCGCTGTGGGCGCTGTTCCTCGGCGACGCGGGCATGCCCGGCATGCGGCACCCCTTCGAGTTCGCCGTCGCCCGCACCGACGGCGCCTCCACGATCTACCTCGAGGTCGCCGCGGGCGTCACCGTCTTCATCCTGCTCGGCCGCTACCTCGAGGCCCGCTCCAAGCGCCGCGCGGGAGCGGCCCTGCGGGCGCTGATGGAGCTGGGCGCCAAGGACGTCGCCGTGGTGCGCGACGGGCGGGAGGTGCGGATCCCGGCGGAGCGGCTGGCCGTGGGCGACCGGTTCGTCGTGCGGCCCGGGGAGAAGATCGCCACCGACGGCACGGTCGTCGAGGGCTTCTCCGCCGTGGACGCGTCCATGCTGACCGGCGAGTCCGTCCCGGTGGACGTCACCGTCGGCGACACCGTCACCGGCGCCACGGTCAACGCGGGCGGACGGCTCGTCGTCGAGGCGACCCGGATCGGCGCCGACACGCAGCTCGCGCGGATGGCGAAGCTGGTGGAGGAGGCGCAGAACGGCAAGGCCCGGGTGCAGCGCCTCGCCGACCGGATCTCCGGGATCTTCGTCCCGGTGGTGCTGCTGATCGCGGTGGCCACCTTCGGGATGTGGCTCGGCGCCACGGGCGACACCGTCGCCGCGTTCACCGCCGCCGTCGCCGTACTGATCATCGCCTGCCCCTGCGCCCTCGGACTGGCCACCCCGACCGCCCTGCTGGTCGGCACCGGGCGGGGCGCCCAGCTCGGCATCCTCATCAAGGGCCCCGAGGTCCTGGAGTCCACCCGTCGCGTCGACACCGTCGTGCTGGACAAGACCGGCACCGTCACCACCGGGCGGATGACCCTCCAGGAGGTCCACGTCGCCGAGGGCACCGACGAGCGGCTGCTGCTGCGGCTCGCGGGCGCCCTGGAGCACGCCTCCGAGCACCCCGTCGCACGGGCGATCGCGGCGGGCGCGGAGGAGCGCGCCGGTGCGCTGCCGCGCACCGAGAGCTTCGAGAGCGTCCCCGGCCGGGGCGTGCGCGGGCGCGTGGAGGGCCACGAGGTGGCCGTGGGGCGGTTCACCGAGCTGTCCGGGGAGCTGCCCGCGGAGCTGGCGCGGGCCAAGGACGAGGCCGAACGGGACGGGCGCACGGCCGTCGTGGTCGGCTGGGACGGTGCGGCACGCGGTGTCCTGACGGTCGCCGACGCCGTGAAGGAGACCAGCGCCGAGGCGGTGCGCGAGCTGCGCGCGCTCGGGCTCACGCCGGTGCTGCTGACCGGTGACAACCGGACCGTCGCCGAGGCGGTGGCGCGGACCGTGGGCATCGACCGGGTGATCGCCGAGGTGCTGCCCGAGGACAAGGCGGACGTCGTGCGGCGGCTGCAGGCCGAGGGGCGCAGCGTCGCCATGGTCGGCGACGGCGTCAACGACGCGGCCGCGCTGGCCGTCGCCGATCTGGGTCTCGCCCTGGGCACCGGCACGGACGCGGCGATCGAGGCGGGCGACCTGACCCTGGTCCGCGGCGACCTGCGGGTGGCCGCGGACGCGATACGGCTCTCCCGCAGGACACTCGGCACGATCAAGGGCAACCTGGTGTGGGCCTTCGGCTACAACGTGGCCGCGCTGCCCCTGGCCGCGGCCGGACTGCTGAACCCGATGATCGCCGGCGCGGCGATGGCGTTCTCCTCGGTCTTCGTGGTGACCAACAGCCTGCGCCTGCGGGCGTTTCATTGAGGTCTCGAGTTGGGGTGTACCCCTGTCGTCCGGTACGACCCTCACATAAGCTCTTCACACGGCTCGCGCATCTTCCTTACGCTTGGGCCCCGTGAGTGGTGTGCGGGCTCCTGCGCACCTTGGGGGGATGGGCGAGAGACGCGGATCACAGTGATCTGAACGTAACCATCGAAGGGGTTCGAAGGTCTAAGTTGGCGATGTCGGGCAGCGTCTTGGGGGGCGCTTCCTGGCATCTGGGGATGTCTTGGGGGACTTTCCCAGAGATTGCGTTGCCGGGGCACGTACCCAGTGGGGAGCTTTGAGCGGCCCTCCCGAATGTGCGCTGTCCCGGCAGACCGCACACCGACGAGTACGGCGGGTTCAGGTCCGCCCGTGCTCACTCAGCGATTCAGGCGCTGTCCTCACAGACGCCCGGCCGGATCCCGTGGGGGGAATCCGCACCGGGACATGGGAAGGCGCCCTGGCTCGTCGGCCCGTGGGGGGACCGGCGGCCGGGGCGCCTTTTCCCTTTCCGTGTTCTCGTCGCTCCCGTTCCCCGTCCGCGTTCCCGCGGCCCGTGCGGGACGGGCTCCTCGGAGTCCGCGCGGGACGGGCTCCTCGCGGTCCGCACAGGACGGGCCCCGTGCACGACCGGCGTCGTGTACGGGGCCCGGTGCGTTCGCGGCTCGAAGCGGCGGTCAGCGCTCCTCGACCGGGACGAAGTCGCGCTCGACGACGCCCGTGTAGATCTGGCGCGGGCGGCCGATGCGGGAACCCGGCTCCTTGATCATCTCGTGCCACTGGGCGATCCAGCCCGGGAGGCGGCCGAGGGCGAACAGGACCGTGAACATCTCGGTCGGGAAGCCCATGGCCCGGTAGATCAGACCGGTGTAGAAGTCGACGTTCGGGTAGAGGCTGCGCGAGACGAAGTAGTCGTCGGAGAGCGCGTGCTCCTCCAGCTTCAGCGCGATGTCCAGCAGCTCGTCGGACTTGCCGAGGGCGGACAGCACATCGTGCGCGGCGGCCTTGATGATCTTGGCGCGCGGGTCGAAGTTCTTGTAGACCCGGTGGCCGAAGCCCATCAGGCGGACGCCGTCCTCCTTGTTCTTCACCTTGCGGATGAAGGAGTCGACGTCACCGCCGGCGTCGCGGATGCCCTCCAGCATCTCCAGCACCGACTGGTTGGCGCCGCCGTGCAGCGGGCCCCACAGCGCGTTGATGCCGGCGGAGATCGAGGCGAACATGTTCGCCTGCGAGGAGCCGACCAGGCGGACCGTGGAGGTCGAGCAGTTCTGCTCGTGGTCCGCGTGCAGGATCAGCAGCTTGTCCAGGGCGGCGACGACCGTCGGGTCGAGCTCGTACTCCTGGGCCGGGACCGAGAACGTCATGCGCAGGAAGTTCTCGACGTAGCCGAGGTCGTTGCGCGGGTAGACGAACGGGTGGCCGACCGACTTCTTGTACGCGTAGGCCGCGATCGTCGGGAGCTTGGCGAGCAGGCGGATGGTGGAGAGGTTGCGCTGCTGCTCGTCGAACGGGTTGTGGCTGTCCTGGTAGAACGTCGACAGCGCGGAGACCACCGACGACAGCATGGCCATCGGGTGGGCGTCGCGCGGGAAGCCCTTGTAGAAGTTCTTGACGTCCTCGTGCAGCAGGGTGTGCTGCGTGATCTCGCCCTTGAACGCGGAGAGCTCGTCGACGGTCGGCAGCTCGCCGTTGATCAGCAGGTAGGCGACCTCCAGGAAGGTGGAGCGCTCGGCCAGCTGCTCGATCGGGTAGCCGCGGTACCGGAGGATGCCGGCCTCGCCGTCGAGATAGGTGATCGCGGATTTATAGGCTGCGGTGTTGCCGTAGCCGCTGTCCAGCGTCACCAGACCGGTCTGGGCGCGGAGCTTCCCGATGTCGAAGCCCTTGTCGCCGACGGTGCTGTCGATCACCGGGTAGGTGTACTCGCTGCCGTCGTACCGCAGTACTACAGAGTTGTCGCTCACGTCTTCCCTCACCGACGTTGTGCCTCATCTTCGAGGTGCCCTGACTGTCTCTACCATCCCCCACTCGGCTCAGGAGAGTGCACTCGGGGTCGACCATCGGGCCTATTGGCGGCACTCAGTGCCGCCAACTTGCCCATCCTGCCCCTTGTGTTCACGATCCGGAAGGCCTCTGTGACCTTTGTGACTCATTTGATCGATCATTTTTTGGTGACGGACCGCTCACCGGGGCGCTCCGGGGGTGTGAGGGGCGGGGCCGGTCAGTCCCCGGGGAGGCGGGAGCCGGCCAGGCGGAAGTCCAGCGCCGTGCACCGGCGGCCCGCCGAGACCGTGCGCACCGCCTGTCCGATCGCCTTGCGGGAGCCGACGAGGACGACCAGCCGCTTGGCCCGGGTCACCGCCGTGTACAGCAGGTTGCGCTGGAGCATCATCCAGGCGCCCGTGGTCACCGGGATGACGACCGCCGGGTACTCGCTGCCCTGGGAACGGTGGATGGTCACGGCGTAGGCGTGCGCCAGCTCGTCCAGCTCGTCGAAGTCGTAACCCACCTCCTCGTCCTCGTCGGTCAGCACCGTCAGGCGCTGGTCGACCGGGTCGAGGGCGGTGACCACGCCCACGGTGCCGTTGAAGACCCCGTTCTCCCCCTTCTCGTAATTGTTGCGGATCTGGGTGACTTTGTCGCCGACGCGGAAGACCCGGCCGCCGAACCGCTTCTCGGCGAGGTCGGGGCGGCCGGGGGTGATGGCCTGCTGGAGCAGCCCGTTGAGCGTGCCCGCGCCGGCCGGGCCCCGGTGCATGGGGGCGAGGACCTGCACGTCCCGGCGGGGGTCGAGGCCGAACTTCGCCGGGATGCGCCGGGCCGCGACGTCGACGGTGAGCCGGCCGGCCTCCTCGGTGTCGTCCTCGACGAAGAGGAAGAAGTCCTTCATGCCGTCGGTGACGGGGTGCTGCCCGGCGTTGATCCGGTGCGCGTTGGTCACCACGCCGGACTGCTGGGCCTGGCGGAACACGCGGGTGAGCCGGACGGCGGGGACGGGGCTGTCGGCGGCGAGGAGGTCCCGGAGCACCTCGCCGGCGCCGACGCTGGGCAACTGGTCGACGTCGCCGACGAAGAGCAGGTGGGCGCCCGGGGGCACCGCCTTGACCAGCTTGTTCGCGAGGAGGAGGTCCAGCATGGACGCCTCGTCGACCACCACCAGGTCGGCGTCGAGCGGGCGGTCCCGGTCGTAGGCCGCGTCGCCGCCGGGCTTGAGCTCGAGGAGGCGGTGGACGGTGGAGGCCTCGGCGCCGGTCAGCTCGGCGAGCCGCTTGGCGGCGCGGCCGGTCGGGGCGGCGAGGACGACCTTGGCCTTCTTGGCGCGGGCCAGCTCCACGATGGAGCGGACGGTGAAGGACTTGCCGCAGCCGGGTCCGCCGGTGAGGACGGCCACCTTCTCGGTCAGCGCCAGCTTGACGGCGGCCTCCTGCTCGGGGGCGAGGTCGGTGCCGGTACGGCCCTTCAGCCAGCCGAGCGCCTTGTCCCAGGTCACGTCCCGGAAGGCCGGCATCCGGTCCTCGTCGGTGCGCAGCAGCCGCTGCAGCTGGGCGGAGAGGGCCAGCTCGGCGCGGTGGAAGGGGACCAGGTAGACGGCGGTGACGGGGTCGCCGCCCTGCGGGTCGGGGACCTTCTCGCGCACCACACCGGGGTCCTCCCCCTCTTCGGGCTCGGCGGCGAGCTCGGCCAGGCACTCGATGACGAGGCCGGTGTCCACCTGGAGCAGCTTCACCGCGTCGGCGATCAGCTTCTCCTCGGGGAGGTAGCAGTGCCCCTGGTCGGTGGCCTGCGACAGGGCGTACTGCAGTCCGGCCTTCACCCGGTCCGGGCTGTCGTGCGGGATGCCGACGGACTGGGCGATCTTGTCGGCGGTGAGGAAGCCGATGCCCCAGACGTCGGCGGCCAGGCGGTACGGCTGGTTCTTCACCACGGAGATCGAGGCGTCGCCGTACTTCTTGTAGATGCGCACGGCGATGGAGGTGGAGACCTCGACGGTCTGGAGGAAGAGCATGACCTCCTTGATCGCCTTCTGCTCCTCCCAGGCGTCGGCGATCTTCTTGGTCCGCTTGGGCCCGAGGCCGGGGACCTCGATGAGGCGTTTCGGCTCCTCCTCGATGACCGTGAGGGTGTCGACGCCGAAGTGCTGCGTGATCCGGTCGGCGAAGACCGGTCCGATGCCCTTGACCAGTCCGGAGCCGAGGTAGCGGCGGATGCCCTGCACCGTGGCGGGCAGCACGGTCGTGTAGTTCTCGACGTGGAACTGCTTGCCGTACTGGGGGTGCGACCCCCAGCGTCCCTCCATCCGCAGGGACTCCCCCACCTGGGCACCGAGCAGCGCGCCGACGACGGTGAGCAGATCGCCGGCGCCCCTGCCGGTGTCGACGCGGGCGACGGTGTAGCCGTTCTCCTCGTTGGCGTACGTGATGCGCTCCAGGACGCCTTCGAGGGTGGCGAGCCGGCGTTCACCGGGGGCGGCGGCTGCGGACTGGTTGGGCATGGGTCCGACGGTACCCGTGGGGTGTGACAGGGCGGCCGGAGAGTCGCCCCCTCAGCACTCTGGGCCCATGGACTACGCCAGGATGCGCGCCATCGCCGCGGAGCTCGGGGCCTACTCGGAACAGCTCGAGGGGTCTTCGGCGACTCGGTGCCGTTCGGGCCGTGGACGGTGGAGACGTCGGAGTTCCGCAGGTACGGCAGGGACGGCTCTAGCAACCCGGTTTGACGCCGCTGTTCGTGGACGAGTCGGCGTCGACCGAGTAGCCGGCCCCGGTGGTGAGGTCGGGGCGGTCTCCGTGGCCGTCCTCCGCGAGGCCCTCGGCGGTGAGGAAGACGACCCGCAGGGTCATGTCCTCCTTGACGAAGCACAGGTCGCCGGACGGGGCTCCGGGATCCGGATCCCATCCGTCCCGTACCGCTGCCCTCCGGTAGTGGGCGGCGACCTCGGCCTCCGTGCCGGGGAAGGCGTAGGTCCGGCCGGCGTACACCGAGACGTCACCGCTGTCCGCCCAGCAGCCCGCGTCGACCTCCTCGAAGCCCCGGGCGACGGTGGCCCCGGCGGGCCGGGAGTCGAGGATGCCGAGCGCGGCCATCTCCTTCACCCGGCCGTCGGTCCCCTCGCAGTCCATGGCGAGCTCCCGCAGCGCGCAGCCGGTGAGCGTTCCGGCCGCGAGCACGGTCGACAGGAGCAGGAGCACGGGGCGGGCGGTACCTGTCCGTAGAGGCAAAGCGGGCTCCGGGATGCGGATGGGGCGGAAGGGGGGCCGCCGGGCAGGGCGGCTGTCGGTAAGACTGCGGAACGGTGTGGCCCGGTTCCACGGGATCGCTCCGAGCAGCGGTGACAACGGAGTTGCCGTCCTGTCGGTCCCCGCCGGTCCGGGTTCCTTCAGCACCTCGAGGAGGTGGGCGAAGGCGGGAGCGGGGCGGTCCGGCGTTCGCCGTACGCGCGGTCCGACCCGGTCGCACGGGTATGGGATCCGGCCACCACGGCGGGACGTTCCCCGGGCACACGGGGTCCGGGTAGGAGTCCGGCACGCCGGTCCAGGTGACCAGGAACCATGTGCAGCACACGGTGGACAGGAACCCCGCGGCCAGGGCCGCGCGCCGGTGGCGTCCGCCGAGGACGCCGTACAGGACGCCGAGCGGGATCGCCGTGGCGGTCCGGATCAGCGGGGCGAGGACGAGCAGGGGCAGGGAGTTCGCCGCCGCGCCGCGCCGATGTCGCACGCCGCCCGCACCCGCCCGATGACGACGGTGGAGACGAGCGAGGTGAGCCTCCGAGGAGGACACCGAACGGGAAGGCCCCGGCCCGGTCCGTCGAAGGGCTCGCCCGCCCTGCTTCCGCCATCGATCGGCCTCCGTCGTCGTAGGGGCGGAGGCCACCAACGACGGGGATGCGTCTTGAGGGCTTCGAGGAAGGGGGCGAAGGCATCGGCGGGGAAGGCGAGGGGGATCGGGCGGGGGCCCTGGAGTCGCGGACGGCGGCATGGGCGGGAGAGGCCGCGATCCCCACGCAGTTGTTGCCGTCGCCGCCGCCGGAGCAGGACGACTTGCGCCAGTTGTCAGGGGTGGACACGGGAGCCTCGCAGTTGCCTGGCCAGTCCCTGGGTGAGGTCACGCGACCGAACGGAGTCGAGCGACGCGTCCTCCACTCTGCGGAAAACCGTTCGAAGGACGCCGAGTTGGGCCTCGGAGTCAATGAATCCGGTGCCGTACGGTGCGTCGGCGGTCTGACGGGCGGTCGGGCCGCGCGCGAGCCCGTCACGTACGGGCGTCGCCGCCCCGCACGTACGCCCCCGCGCGCGCCGCCGCCGCCGCGGCCTCGGCGGCCCGGTCCGCGGCCGCTTCGTCGAGGGGGGCGCCGGTGGTCAGCAGGCGGTAGTAGAGGGGGGCGGAGACGGCGCGGATCACCTCGTGGGCGTCGGTGCCCTCGGGGACCTCTCCCCGGTCGACGGCCTGCTGGACGCAGGGCGCCCACTCCCCCACGCGGACGTCGTAGAAGCGGTGCAGGGCCTCGGCCGTCCTCGCCTCGCCGGTGGCGGCGGCGATCACCGCCTTGAACAGCGCCCCCTGCCGCGGGTCGGCCAGGGTGCGCTGCACCAGCCGGGCGTTGGCACGGAGGTCGCCGAGCAGCGAGCCGGTCTCGGTGCGCGGCAATGACTGCTCGGCCATGTCCAGCAGCAGATCGGCGACCAGACCGGTCACCGTCCCCCAGCGGCGGTAGACGGTGGTCCTGCCCACCTCGGCCCGGCGCGCGACGTCGGCGAGGTCCAGGTGGGCGAAGCCGTGCTCCGCCAGGGCGTCCCCGGCCGCCCGCAGCACCGACGCCCGCACCCGCGCCGTGCGCCCACCGGGTCGGACGGTTCCGGGATCCGCTCCCTCAAAACCCATAACGGGACTCCAGTTCCATTACTCGTCCACTCCTGCTACGTTGGGGCCCACACTAACGGAACCACAGACCCGTTAGCCATGTCGTGCGACGAGAGGAACGGTCATGGAGTACAGGCGGCTGGGCGCGTCCGGCCTCGAGGTCCCCGCGCTGAGCTTCGGCGCCGGCACCTTCGGCGGCCGGGGGCCGTTGTTCGGCGCCTGGGGCACCACGGACGCCCGGGAGGCGCGACGTCTCGTGGACATCTGCCTCGACGCCGGGATCACGATGTTCGACACCGCCGACGTCTACTCCGGCGGGGCCTCCGAGGAGGTGCTGGGCGAAGCGATCAAGGGCCGCAGGGACCGGGTGATCGTGTCCACCAAGACCGGTCTGCCGATGGGTGACGGCCCGGGCGAGGCGGGCACCTCCCGTTCGCGCCTGATCGCCGCGTGCGAGGACGCCCTGCGCCGGCTCGGCACCGACCACATCGACCTGTTCCAGCTGCACGCCTACGACGCCGGGACGCCGGTCGAGGAAGTCCTGTCCGCGCTCGACGACCTCGTACGGGCGGGGAAGGTCCGCTACCTCGGCATCTCCAACTTCTCCGGCTGGCAGGCGATGAAGTCCCTCGCGAGCGCGGAGAGGCACGGCCGTACGCGCTATGTCGCGCACCAGGTCTACTACTCGCTCGTCGGCCGCGACTACGAATGGGAGCTGATGCCCCTCGGACTCGACCAGGGCCTCGGGGCCCTCGTCTGGAGCCCGCTCGGCTGGGGACGGCTCACCGGCAAGGTCCGCCGCGGCCGGCCGCTCCCGGCCGGCAGCCGACTGCACCGGACCGCGGACTACGGCCCGCCGGTCGAGGACGAACACCTCTACCGCGTGGTCGACGCCCTCGACGAGGTCGCGCGGGAGACCGGCAGGAGCATCCCGCAGATCGCCCTCAACTGGCTGCTGCGGCGGCCGACCGTCTCCTCCGTCATCATCGGCGCCCGCGACGAGCACCAGCTCCGCCAGAACCTCGGCGCCGTCGGCTGGACGCTCACGCCCGACCAGACGGCGAGGCTCGACGCGGCGAGCGCCAGGACCGCGCCCTACCCGTACTTCCCCTACCAGCGCCAGGAAGGCTTCGCCCGCCTCAACCCGCCCGTCGTCGCGCCTCCGCCCGCCGCGTGAGGGCCGGCGCTGTCGGTGGTGCCCCATAGGGTCGACGTACCTGATCAGCGAAGGAGCGCCGACCGTGAAGTCCCCGGCCGAACTGGACGCCGTCCAGTGGCAGACACTGACCCACGCCTACGGCCCGGCCGTGGACGTGCCCGACCTGATCAGGGCGCTCCACCAGGGTGATGACACGGCCGTCGACGATGCCGTTCACGAGCTGTACGGGAACATCCACCACCAGGGCACGGTGTATTCGGCCTCGGCGCCCGCCGTCCCCTTCCTCGCGCACGCCGCCCGGCACCTTCCCCGCAGGCGCACCGAGCTGCTGATGCTGCTGGCGACGCTCGCCGACCACACCCCCGCGGACACCGAGTCACCGCACTGGCCGCGCAGTCCGGTCGCCGAGGTCTGCACGGAGCTGTGCCGGGTGCTTCCGGAGCTGCTGCCCTGCCTGACGGACGTCGAACGGCCGGTGCGCCGGGCGGCGCTCCGCGTGGTGGCGAGCGTGGCGGACCTGCTCCCCGCCGAGCTGCGGGCCCGCGTCGAGGAGCGGGTCGGCGAGCTGTACACCGGTGATCCGGTCCCGGCGGTACGGGCCGACGCAATGGTCGTCCTGCACCGGAGCGGGCGGGAACCGCTGCCCTTCGACAGCGCGTGGTCCGAGGTCAGGCTGGCGGCGGCCACGCTCGCCGCCGAGCGGTCCGGCCCGCCGTACCCGGCGGAGCTGGTGACGATCCTCGCCGAGGACGGGGCCGAGCCCGATCCCGGGGAGGACGACTTCCCCTGGCCGGGCGCCGACACCCCGCAATCCCACCTCACCGCGCTGCTGGCGGACGACCCGGACGCCGCTCTCACCGTGGCGGCCCACTGGATCGACGCGGGCGACCTGGGCTCACGCGGATCGTGGCTGGCCCGGGAGATCACGGAGGTCTGGCGCGACCGGGAACCGGAGGTGCTGGACCTCCTGCTCGCCGCCCTGCCCCACCAGCGGGACACCCGCTCACTCGTCCACACGCTGGACGTCATCGGTCGCTGGGTCGGCCGTCTGCCCGAGCCCGGCGACGAACTCCGGGACACCCTGTACGACTACGCCCGTACGGACGGGGAGGCCGCACGGCCGGCCCTCCTCGCCCTGGTCCGGTCGCGTGACCCGCGCGCCCTGGAAGTGCTCCCGCGCCGCCCCGACACCGAGGCGGTCCGAGCCGCGGCGACGGCCTTCCCGGAGGCGGGCGACGAGCTCACAGCTGTGATCCGCGAAACCTTGTCGGCGGGCGCCACCGGGAACGCGGCCGACGCCTTGATCGCAGCGCTGGAACCGCTCGGCGCTCCCGCCCGGCGGGCCCGTCCCGAACTGGTGGAATGTCTCCGGACCCGCCGGGCGGCCGTCGCCGCCGCCCGGCAGCTCGGCCTGAACGGTGCCCTGACCGGGGAGGTCTCTTCCGCCCTGCGGGAGGCCGGGCAGAGCGGCGACGCCTCACTGCGGACCGCTGCGGCCGTCGCCCACTACCGGTTGACCGGTGACCCCGTCCCGGCACTTCGCGCCTTCGAGGAGCTGCTCTCGGCGGCACAGGTCCCGACACACTGGCATCTGAGCCACCTCCGGCCCCTCGGCAGTGCCGCCGCCCCCCTGCTCCCCCTCGTCGAGCCGATGCTGACCACGCGCTACGAGTGGACGCGGGCGACCGCCGCCGAGGCGCACCACTGGATCACCGGCTCCCCGGACCGCGCCGTCCCCGTCCTCGCGGAACTGGCCGGTCCCAGTCCGGTCGGTCTTCACGCCCTCAAGGCCCTCGCCGCCATCGGCCGGACACCCGAGGAGCTGCGCCCGGTCCTCCGGGCCTGCGCCTTCTCCCCGCGCCGCCTGCTCGGCGCCACCCCCTTCTCCGAGGACCACGAGGACGAGGAACTCCGCGCGGCTGCCTGGAGTTTGCTCGCCCTCGCCTGAGAACCGGGGGCATTTCGGCCTGCGGCGTCCGCGTTCCGCCCATCCGGGTGCGCACGGTGCATTCGCCCGCCGGATGCTCACCCTTGTCCCGTGGGGCGAGGGGGCGCGAGCCCGGGGGAAGCCCTGTCCCACCGGATGACGCAGCCGATCCCGTACGCGGAATGTGCGGGTCGCCGCCGCCCCGGCGTGGTTCGGGGGCGGCCGAGGGTGCTGACGGCAGACCGGCCGGGCTCCCCGTCCCCACCCCGGTCACGATTGGGTTTCGGCCACCCCGCGCCCCCTTGCCAGCCACCCGTGTAATCGATTCCAATCCTCCGTGTAATCGATTCCACGAGGAGGTGGGACGGCGATGGCGAGCATCAAGGACGTCGCCGCGCGGGCCGGGGTGTCCGTCGCCACGGTGTCGCGCGTCCTGAACGACCATCCGTCGGTCAGCGCGGACGCCCGCACCCGCGTGCTGGCCGCCGTCGAGGCGCTGGGGTACCGCCCGAACGCCGTCGCACGCTCCCTGCGCACCGACCAGACCCGCACCCTCGGGCTGGTCATCAGCGACGTGATGAACCCGTACTTCACCGAGCTGGCCCGCTCCGTCGAGGAGGAGGCCCGCGCGCTCGGGTACAGCGTGATCATCGGCAACGCCGACGAGCGGCCCGACCTCCAGGACCACCACGTGACGACGCTGCTGGACCGGCGCATCGACGGCCTGCTCGTCTCCCCCACCGACGGCGGCTCCCCGCGCATGCTGGACGCCGCCCGCACGGGCACGCCCATGGTCTTCGTCGACCGGTGGATCCCCGGGGTGGACGTGCCCGTCGTCAGGTCCGACGGACGCGACGCCGTGCGGGACCTGGTCGCCCACCTGCACGCCCTCGGGCACCGGCGGCTCGCGATCATCGCCGGACCGGCCGCCACCACCACCGGCCGCGAGCGCGTGGACGCCTTCCGGGAGGCGCTCGGCGCGTACGGGCTCGCCCTCCCCGACGCCTACATCGGCCAGGGCGACTTCCAGGCCGACAGCGGACGCCGGGTCACCGAGGGCTTCCTCGACCTGGCCGAACCGCCCGAGGCCGTGTTCGCCGCCGACAACCTGATGGCGCTCGGCGCGCTGGACGCCGTCCGCGCGCGCGGGCTGCGGGTGCCCGACGACATCGCGCTGGCCGCGTTCGACGACATCCCGTGGTTCGTGCACACCGACCCGCCGGTCACCGCCGTCGCCCAGCCCACCCGTGACCTGGGCCGGGCCGCCGTGCGCGCGCTGGTCGACCGCATCGAGGGCGGGCCCGGCGAGTCCGTGACCCTGCCCGCCCGGCTCGTCGTGCGCCGCTCGTGCGGTGAGCCGGCGTCCCCGCAGTCCCCCTCCCCCGTACGAAGGAGTACGTCGTGAGCAACCCGGACGAGTTGCTGCGCATCGAGGGCATCCGCAAGACCTTCCCCGGCGTGGTCGCGCTCGACGGCGTCGACTTCGACCTGCGCCGGGGCGAGGTGCACGTGCTCCTCGGTGAGAACGGCGCCGGCAAGAGCACGCTGATCAAGATGCTCTCCGGCGCCCACACCCCCGACGCCGGCCGGATCACGGTCGGCGGCCAGGAGGTGCGCATCCACGGTGCGCAGGACTCCGAGCGGCTCGGGATCGCCACCATCTACCAGGAGTTCAACCTCGTCCCCGATCTGACGGTCGCCGAGAACATCTTCCTGGGGCGGCAGCCGCGCCGCTTCGGGATGATCGACCGGAAGCGGATGGACGCGGACGCCGAGGCGCTGCTGAAGCGGGTCGGGGTGGACGTCTCCCCCCGGGCGCGGGTGCGCGAACTCGGCATCGCGCGGCTGCAGATGGTCGAGATCGCCAAGGCGCTCAGCCTGGACGCCCGCGTGCTGGTCATGGACGAGCCGACCGCCGTGCTGACCTCCGAGGAGGTCGAGAAGCTGTTCGCCATCGTGCGGCGGCTGCGCGAGGACGGCGTCGGGATCGTGTTCATCACCCACCACCTGGAGGAGATCGCCGCCCTCGGCGACCGGGTCACCGTCATCCGGGACGGCCGCAGCGTCGGCCGGGTGCCCGCCTCCACCCCCGAGGACGAGCTGGTGCGGCTCATGGTCGGACGGTCGATCGAGCAGCAGTACCCGCGCGAGCGGGGCGAGGCCGGTGACGCGCTGCTCGCGGTCGAGGGGCTGACGCGCGACGGCGTCTTCCACGACGTGAGCTTCGAGGTGCGGGCCGGTGAGGTCGTCGGCATCGCGGGGCTCGTCGGGGCCGGGCGGACCGAGGTGGTCCGGGCCGTGTTCGGGGCCGACCCGTACGACGCCGGGACCGTGCACGTCGCGGGGCGGCCGCTGCGCCGCCACGACGTCAACGCCGCCATGGCGGCCGGGATCGGACTCGTGCCCGAGGACCGCAAGGGGCAGGGGCTGGTGCTCGACGCCTCCGTCGAGGAGAACCTCGGCCTGGTCACCCTGCGGTCCGCCTCCCGCGCCGGGCTCGTCGACCTCAAGGGGCAGCACGAGGCCGCCGAGCGGATCGCCGGGCAGCTCGGCGTGCGGATGGCCGGGCTCGGGCAGCACGTGCGCACGCTCTCCGGCGGCAACCAGCAGAAGGTCGTCATCGGCAAGTGGCTGCTGGCGAACACCAGGGTGCTGATCCTCGACGAGCCGACGCGCGGCATCGACGTCGGCGCCAAGGTCGAGATCTACCAGCTCATCAACGAACTGACGGCCGCGGGCGCCGCCGTGCTCATGATCTCCAGCGATCTGCCGGAGGTGCTCGGCATGAGCGACCGGGTGGTGGTCATGGCGCAGGGGCGCGTCGCCGGCGAACTCGCCGCCGGGCAGGCCACCCAGGACGCCGTGATGGCCCTCGCCGTCAGCACTACTCCCCACAGCAACGGAACGGAGGCCTCCGGTGGCCACTGACACGCTCAAGGGCGAGCCGGGCGCGCGGGGCGGCGCCACCGCCGGCCTGCGCCGCCTGCTCCTCGACAACGGCGCGCTGACCGCGCTGATCGTCCTCGTGATCGCCATGTCGGCGCTGTCCGGGGACTTCCTGACCGCCGACAACCTGCTCAACGTCGGCGTCCAGGCCGCCGTGACCGCGATCCTCGCCTTCGGCGTCACCTTCGTGATCGTCTCGGCGGGCATCGACCTGTCGGTCGGCTCGGTCGCCGCGCTGTCCGCGACCGTGCTGGCGTGGAGCGCGACCGAGGCCGGGATCCCGGTCGCCCTGGCCGTCCTGCTGGCCGTCGCCACGGGCATCGCCTGCGGTCTGGTGAACGGCTTCCTCGTCTCGTACGGGAAGCTGCCGCCGTTCATCGCGACGCTGGCCATGCTGTCGGTGGGGCGCGGTCTGTCGCTCGTGATCTCGCAGGGCTCGCCGATCGCCTTCCCGGACTCCGTCTCCCACCTGGGCGACACGCTGGGCGGCTGGCTGCCGGTGCCGGTGCTGGTGATGGTCGTCATGGGGCTGCTCACCGCCTTCGTGCTCGGCCGGACGTACATCGGCCGTTCCATGTACGCCATCGGCGGCAACGAGGAGGCCGCGCGCCTCTCGGGCCTGCGGGTGAAGCGGCAGAAGCTCGCCGTCTACGCGTTCTCCGGCCTGTTCGCCGCCGCCGCGGGCATCGTGCTCGCCTCCCGGCTGTCCTCCGCGCAGCCGCAGGCCGCGCAGGGCTACGAGCTGGACGCGATCGCCGCCGTCGTCATCGGCGGCGCCTCGCTGGCGGGCGGCACCGGCAAGGCGTCGGGCACGCTGGTCGGCGCGCTGATCCTGGCGGTGCTGCGCAACGGGCTCAACCTGCTGTCGGTGTCCGCGTTCTGGCAGCAGGTGGTCATCGGTGTGGTCATCGCGCTGGCGGTGCTGTTCGACACGCTGCGCCGCAAGGCGGGCGCGACCGCCCCGGCGGCCGGGGCGTCCGGGGGCGGGAACCGGGGCAGGCAGGCCCTCACGTACGTGATCGCCGCCGCCGTCGCCGTCGCGGTGGTCGGCGCGACCTCGCTGCTGCACAACGGGTCACCGGCCGGCAAGGCGCAGAGGATCGGCCTGTCGCTGTCGACGCTGAACAACCCGTTCTTCGTGCAGATCCGGGCCGGCGCCGAGGAGGAGGCGAAGAAGCTGGGCGTGGACCTGACGGTCACCGACGCGCAGAACGACGCCTCCCAGCAGGCCAACCAGCTGCAGAACTTCACCAGCGGCTCGCTCTCCGCGGTCGTCGTCAACCCGGTGGACTCCGACGCGGCCGCTCCCGCGGTGCGCGGCGCCAACAAGGCCGGCATCCCGGTCGTCGCCGTGGACCGCGGGGTGAACGAGGCGGACACGGCCGCGCTGGTCGCCTCCGACAACGTCGAGGGCGGCGCGCTGGGCGCGAAGGCGCTGGCCGAGAAGCTCGGCGGCAAGGGCACGATCGTCATCCTGCAGGGCCAGGCGGGCACCTCCGCCAGCCGGGAGCGCGGGGCGGGCTTCGCCGAGGGCCTGAAGGACTACCCGGGCGTCAAGGTCGTCGCCAAGCAGCCCGCGGACTTCGACCGCACCAAGGGCCTGGACGTGATGACCAACCTGCTCCAGGCGCACCCCGGCATCGACGGCGTCTTCGCGGAGAACGACGAGATGGCGCTCGGCGCGGTCAAGGCGCTCGGCTCGAAGGCCGGCAGGTCGGTCCAGGTCGTCGGCTTCGACGGTACGCCGGACGGGCTGAAGGCGGTCGAGGCCGGCACGTTGTACGCGTCCGTGGCGCAGCAGCCGTCGGAACTCGGCAGGATCGCGGTGCGGAACGCGCTGCGGGCCGCCGAGGACGAGAAGGTGGAGAACACGGTGAAGGTGCCGGTGAAGGTGGTCACGCGGGAGAACGTGGCCGGCTTCGAGGGCTGACACCGGGATCGGGAGCGATTCATGTACGACTACGACCTCCTGGTCGTCGGATCGGCCAACGCCGACCTGGTGATCGGTGTCGAGCGCCGGCCGGGCGCCGGGGAGACGGTGCTCGGCTCCGACCTGGCCGTCCACCCGGGCGGCAAGGGCGCGAACCAGGCGGTCGCGGCCGCCCGGCTCGGCGCCCGTACGGCCCTGCTGGCGCGGGTCGGCGACGACGGGCACGGGCGGCTGCTGCTGGACTCGCAGCGGGCGGCCGGGGTGGACACGGTGGGCGTGCTGGTGGGCGGGGCGCCCACCGGGGTCGCGCTGATCACGGTGGACCCGTCGGGGGACAACAGCATCGTCGTCTCGCCCGGCGCCAACGGCCGGCTGACGCCGGACGACGTGCGGGCGGCCGGGAGCCTGTTCCACGCCTCCCGGGTGGTCTCCGCGCAGCTGGAGATCCCGCTGGAGACGGTGGTGGAGGTGGTGCGGAGCCTGGCGCCGGGCAGCCGGTTCGTGCTGAACCCGTCCCCGCCGCGCCCGCTCCCGGCGGAGGTGCTGGCGGCCTGCGACCCGCTGATCGTCAACGAGCACGAGGCGAAGGTGATCCTGGGCGACGGCGCCGGGGCGGGTGACGGGCCCGAGGAGTGGGCGCGGCTGCTGCTGGCGAAGGGCCCGCGGTCGGTGGTGGTGACGCTGGGCGGTGCGGGCGCGCTGGTGGCCTCCGCCGACGGTGTCGCCCGCGTCCCGTCCGTGACGGTGCGCGCCGTGGACACCACCGGGGCGGGTGACGCGTTCACCGCCGCGCTGGCCTGGCGCCTCGGCGCGGGCGAGCCGCTCGCCGGGGCGGCGGCGTACGCGGCCCGGGTGGGGGCGGCGACGGTCACCAAGGAGGGCGCGCAGGTGTCCTTCCCGACGGCGGCGGAGGTCGACGGGCTGTGCGGTGCCGGTCCAAGGGACGGCTCCCGGGGGCCGGACGGCGCGTCCGGCGTGGCCCCGGAAGGCGGCACCCGGTGAAGAGGCACGGGATCCTGAACCGGCACCTCGCCGGCGCCCTGGCCGGGCTCGGGCACGGCGACGGGGTGTTGGTGTGCGACGTGGGGATGCCGATCCCCGACGGGCCGCGCGTGGTGGACCTGGCGTTCCGTGCCGGGGTGCCGTCCTTCGCGGAGGTGCTGGAGGGGCTGCTCGAGGAGCTGGTCGTCGAGGGCGCCACCGCCGCCGGTGAGGTGCGGGACGCCAATCCGGCGGCGGCCGGGCTGCTCGCGGACCGCTTCCCCGGTCTCGCGCTGGTCCCGCACGAGCGGCTCAAGGAGCTGAGCGCCGGCGCGCGGCTCGTCGTGCGCACCGGTGAGGCACGGCCGTACGCGAACGTGCTGCTGCGCTGCGGGGTGTTCTTCTGAGGCGGGTGGCCGTACGGCCTTCGAGGGGGCCCGGTCCGTCGACCGGGCCCCCTCGGTCCCTCCCCCGTCAGCACCCCTCAAAGCCCCCCCCGGGTCCCCTCCCAGAGGTCCTGACTCCGAGTACGACCCGTGAGGTGCGGGGAGGGTTGCACGGTCCCTCCGTAATTTTTCCGGCCCCGGCCCCGGCCCCGGCCTCCGTGCGACGTCCGCCCGGGCGGGACGGGGCACGGGAAGACCTCTCCCCGGAGCTTCTCCCGTGCCCCGCGCCTCGGCGCGCGGCGCCCCGGGCCGTGCACGGGACCCGGGACGCCACGCGGGGGGAACCCGGGCCCCGCACAAGACCCGGGACGCCGCGTGCGGCTCCTAGGGCCTCTCGTTTGGATCAGGTCGGCCGCGACCGACGGTGCGTCGTGGCCGACCCGAGCGGGGTTTGGTGCGTGCAGATGCAAGGCGGAGGAGGGCGCCAACGCGGAGCGTTGGCAACTGACGACAACGCGGCAGATGCGCGTGCCAAGCCCCGCGACGCCGACATGATCCAAACGAGAGGCCCTAGCCCGCGTGCTCCGTGAACCGTGCCGCCGTCTCGGCGAGCACCTCGCGGCCGTCGCGGGCCCAGAGGGCGTCGTTGAAGAGCTCGACCTCGATGGGGCCGGTGTAGCCGGCCGCCTCCACGTAGCCCTTCCACTCCCGCATGTCGATCGCGCCGTCGCCGATCTGACCGCGGCCGTTGAGGACTCCCTCGGGCAGCGGGGTGGTCCAGTCGGCGAGCTGGAAGGTGTGGATGCGGCCCTGGGCGCCCGCGCGGGCGATCTGCGCGGGGGCCCGGTCGTCCCACCAGATGTGGTACGTGTCGACCGTGACGCCGACCTGGTGGGCGGGGAAGCGTTCCGCGAGGTCCAGGGCCTGGGCGAGGGTGGAGACCACGCACCGGTCGGAGGCGAACATGGGGTGCAGCGGCTCGATGGCCAGTCTCACCCCGTGCTCCTCGGCGTAGGGGCCGAGTTCGGCGAGCGCGTCGGCGATGCGCTCGCGGGCGCCGTGCAGGTCCTTGGAGCCGGCCGGCAGTCCGCCCGAGACCAGGACCAGGGTGTCGGTGCCGAGCGCGGCCGCCTCGTCGACCGCCCGCCGGTTGTCGGCCAGGGCCGCCGTCCGCTCCCCGGGGTCGATCGCGGTGAGGAAGCCGCCCCGGCACAGGGTCGTCACCGCCAGGCCCGCGTCGCGGACCAGTTTGGCGGCCGCCTCCACGCCGTACGCCTGGACGGGCTCGCGCCACAGGCCCACGCCCGGTACGCCCAGCTCCCGGCAGGCGCGGGCGAGGTCGGGCAGCGAGAGCTGCCTGACCGTCATCTGGTTGATGCTGAAACGCGCGAGGGCGGCGGTCACGGGGTCACTCCGTACAGGTGCAGCAGGGTCCTCATCCGTTCCTCGGCCAGCTTCGGGTCGGGGAACAGGCCGAGACCGTCGGCGAGTTCGTAGGCGCGGGCGAAGTGCGGCAGGGAGCGCGCCGACTGCAGTCCGCCGACCATGGCGAAGTGGGACTGGTGGCCGGCCAGCCAGGCGAGGAACACCACGCCCGTCTTGTAGAAGCGGGTGGGGGCCTGGAAGAGGTGGCGGGAGAGTGCGACGGTCGGGTCGAGGAGGGCGCGGAAGCCCTCCGTGTTCCCGGTGTCGAGGACCCGGACCGCCTCCGCCGCGAGCGGGCCCAGCGGGTCGAAGATGCCGAGCAGGGCGTGGCTGAAGCCCTGCTCGTCGCCGGCGATCAGCTCGGGGTAGTGGAAGTCGTCGCCGGTGTAGCAGCGCACGCCCTGCGGCAGGCGGCGGCGCAGGTCGACCTCGCGCTGCGCGTCGAGGAGGGAGACCTTGATGCCGTCGACCTTGTCCGGGTGGGCGGCGATGACCTCCAGGAAGGTGTCGGTGGCCGCGTCGAGGTCGGACGAGCCCCAGTAGCCCTCCAGGGCCGGGTCGAACATGGGGCCCAGCCAGTGCAGGATCACCGGCTCGGCGGCCTGCCGGAGGAGGTGGCCGTAGACCTCCAGGTAGTCGTCCGGGCCCTTCGCCGTCGCGGCCAGCGCGCGGGAGGCCATCAGGATGGCCTGCGCGCCGGACTCCTCGACGACCGCGAGCTGTTCCTCGTAGGCCGCCCGCACCTCGGCGAGGGTGCCGCCGGCGAGCTGGTCGGTGCCGACGCCGCAGGCGATGCGGCCGCCGACCGCCTTCGCCTCGGCGGCGGAGCGGCGGATCAGCTCGGCCGCGCCCGCCCAGTCCAGGCCCATGCCGCGCTGGGCGGTGTCCATGGCCTCGGCGACGCCCAGGCCGTGCGCCCACAGGTGGCGGCGGAAGGCGAGGGTGGCGTCCCAGTCGACGGCGGCCGGCGAGTCGGGGGTGGTGTCGGCGTACGGGTCGGCGACGACGTGCGCGGCCGAGAAGACCGTGCGGGAGGTGAGGGGGGCTCCGGGCGTGGTGGCGAGGGGCTCGGTGCGGGGCTCGTAGGCCCGCAGGGCGCCGCTCGCGTCGGGGAGGTGGAGGGTCACAGCGCGATCTCCGGCACGTCGAGGCGGCGGCCCTCGGCCGAGGACTTCAGGCCCAGCTCGGCGAGCTGGACGCCGCGGGCGCCGGCCAGCAGGTCCCAGTGGTAGGGGGCGCCGGCGTAGACGTGGCGCAGGAACAGCTCCCACTGGGCCTTGAAGCCGTTGTCGAACTCGCCGTTGTCCGGGACCTCCTGCCACTGGTCGCGGAAGACCTCGGTGGCGGGGATGTCCGGGTTCCAGACCGGCTTGGGGGTGGCGGAGCGGTGCTGGACACGGCAGTTGCGCAGGCCCGCGACGGCGGAGCCCTCGGTGCCGTCGACCTGGAACTCGACCAGTTCGTCGCGGTTGACGCGGACCGTCCAGGAGGAGTTGATCTGGGCGACGGCGCCGCCGTCCAGTTCGAAGATGCCGTAGGCGGCGTCGTCGGCGGTGGCGTCGTAGGGCTTGCCGTTCTCGTCCCAGCGCTGCGGGACGTGGGTGGCGGTGAGGGCCTGGACGGACCTCACCCGGCCGAACAGCTCGTGCAGCACGTACTCCCAGTGCGGGAACATGTCGACGACGATGCCGCCGCCGTCCTCGCTGCGGTAGTTCCAGGACGGGCGCTGGGCCTCCTGCCAGTCGCCCTCGAACACCCAGTAGCCGAACTCGCCGCGCACGGAGAGGATGCGGCCGAAGAAGCCGCCGTCGATGAGGCGCTTCAGCTTGAGCAGGCCGGGGAGGAACAGCTTGTCCTGGACGACGCCGTGCCTGACGCCGGCCGCGTTCGCCAGGCGGGCGAGTTCCAGGGCGCCGTCGAGGCCGGTGGCGGTGGGCTTCTCCGTGTAGATGTGCTTGCCCGCGGCGATCGCCTTCCTGATCGCCTCCTCGCGGGCCGAGGTCACCTGGGCGTCGAAGTAGATGTCGACGCTGTCGTCGGCGAGGACCGCGTCCAGGTCCGTCGCGATGTGCTCCAGTCCGTGCCGTTCGGCCAGCGCCTTCAGCGCGTGCTCCCGCCGGCCGACCAGGATCGGCTCCGGCCACAGCACGGTGCCGTCACCGAGGTCGAGGCCGCCCTGCTCGCGCAGGGCCAGGATGGAGCGGACGAGGTGCTGGCGGTAGCCCATGCGCCCGGTCACACCGTTCATGGCGATACGCACCGTCTTGCGTGTCACGTCATTCCCTTCGTACGCGGTTCGCGCGCCGCGTACGCCCCACTGGTGAGCGTGACAGCAAGCGCTTTCTATGTAGGGAGAAGCTAGCCTCTGAACGGCGGTGCGGACAAGACCACGGCGAACCGGAGTTGTTCGAGTGGGCGAACAGCCGCGCGGATGGCCGTAGGGTCTGCTCGGAACCACGGGTGTGGGCGTGGATGTGTACGACGGCGTACGGCGAACGCGCGAGGCGGAGGACGAGACATGACGGTGACCCTGGCGGACGTGGCGGCGCGCGCGCAGGTCTCCCCCGCGACCGTGTCGCGCGTGCTCAACGGCAACTACCCGGTGGCCGCGACCACCCGCGAACGGGTGCTGAAGGCCGTCGACGAGCTGGACTACGTCCTCAACGGGCCCGCCAGCGCCCTGGCCGCCGCCACCTCCGACCTGGTGGGCATCCTGGTGAACGACATCGCCGACCCGTTCTTCGGGATCATGGCGAGCGCGATCCAGGGGGAGATCGGGGGTCCGGGCGGGCGCGCGGGCGGGGAGAGACTCGCGGTCGTGTGCAACACGGGCGGTTCGCCCGAACGCGAACTGACCTATCTCACCCTGCTCCAGCGGCAGCGGGCGGCGGCGGTGGTGCTGACCGGCGGCGCGATCGAGGACGCGCCGCACCGGGCGGCCATGCACGCCAAGCTGCGGAAGCTGGCGGACGCCGGGACCCGGGTGGTGCTGTGCGGGCGGCCGCCGGCGGCGGAGACCGGGGCGATCGCGCTGACCTTCGACAACCGGGGCGGCGGGAGGGAACTCACCGAGCACCTGATCGGGCTGGGGCACCGGCGGGTGGGGTACATCGCGGGACCCCAGGAGCGGACGACGACCCGGCACCGGCTGGAGGGGCACCGGGACGCGCTGGCCGCGCACGGGATCGAGGAGGATCCCCGGTGGACCGTGCACGGCCGGTACGACCGGCGCTCCGGATACGAGGCGACGCTCGAACTCCTGCGGCGGGACCCGTCGTTGACGGCCGTGGTCGCGGCGAACGACTCCGTCGCGCTGGGGGCGTGCGCGGCGCTGCGGGACTCCGGGCTGCGGATTCCGGACGAGGTGTCGGTGGCCGGGTTCGACGACCTGCCGTTCAGCGTCGACGCGGTGCCGGCGCTGACGACGGTGCGGTTGCCGCTGGCGGAGGCGGGGGCCCGGGCGGGGCGGATCGCGATGGGGCGGGAGGAGGAGCCGCCCGGGGGGATCGCCTCGGTGCGGGGGGAGCTGATGGTGCGGGGGTCCACCGCGGGGCCGCGGGACTGATCGGTCCCGGGGCCCCGGGACCGCGGCGTCGGCGCGGGCCGGGGGCGGTCGCGCCCATGCGGCGGAGCCGCCGGTGCCACGGCCCCGCGCCCCCCGGGGCGTGTCCTTGCCGGAGCCGCCGGAGGCACCGATGCGTTCCGGTGGTGCGGGAGGGCCGTCGCACGCGCACGGGATCCGCGACACCGAAGCGGCGGGAGGGAGTGACACCCGAGGTCGCGGGTAGGGTCCGATTCCATGAAGCTGGCGTTCTCCACCCTCGGCGTCCCCGGGCTGCCCCTCACCGACCTGCCGGCCCTCGCGACCGCGCACGGCTACCACGGTGTCGAGCTGCGCGCCCACCCCGAAGAGCCCGTCCACCCGGGTCTCACCCCGGCGCAACGCGCCGACGTGGCGGCCGCGTTCGAGGCGGCCGGTGTCGAGATCCTGGGCCTCGCCGGACACGCCCGGGCGGCCGCGCCCGGTGAGGACGGACCCGTCATCGACGAGATCCGCGCCCTCCTCGAACTCGCCCGGGACCTCGGCGCCCCCTTCGTCCGGGTCCTCCCCGGCGGCGACACCGGGCAGAGCCCCGAGGAGGCGGACGCGACGGCCGCCCGCCGGCTGGGCACGGCCGCCGAGCACGCCGCCGACCTGGGCGTCCGCATCCTGCTGGAGACCCACGACTCGCACCGCACCGGCGCCGACGCGATGCGGGTCCTCGGCCTGGTCGGGCACCGTCAGGTGGGCGCCCTGTGGGACGTGATGCACACCTGGCTCGGCGGCGAGCAGCCCGTGGAGAGCTTCGCGGCCCTCTCCCCGCACCTCGGCTACGTCCGGGTCAAGGACATCGCCTCCGCCGACGACACGACCCCGCTCCCGCTCGGCGCCGGCGTCCTGCCGCTGACCGACGTGGTGGAGGTCCTCTCCCGGCACGACTGGGACGGCTGGCTGTGCTGGGAGTACGAGAAGCGCTGGTACACCGACGTCGCCCCGCTCCCCGGCCTCCTCACCCCCGGCCGCGCACACCTGGCCCGGCTGCTCGGCGAGTCGGCCTGACCGGACGCGGAAATTCACTGGCCGGTGCGGCGGGCCGCCGGATAGCGTCTCCCGCCGTGCCCCAGCCCGCGCCCCGCCCCGCCGCCCTCCCCTCGTGAGCCTGTCCCGCACGCTGATCGACGTGCGTCCGCTGCGTACCTCGCCGGTCTTCCGGCGCCTGCTGATCGGGCGGACGGTGTCCGTGCTCGGCGGCTTCATGACCATGGTCACCGTCATGTACCAGGTCTGGGAGATGACGCACAGCACGGCCTGGAGCGGCGCGGTGGGCCTCGCGCAGGCGCTGCCGCTGGTCTGCTTCGGCCTGTTCGCCGGGGCCTGGGTCGACCGGGGCGACCGGCGCCGGATCTTCCTGGCGGCGACGGTGGGCCAGGCGCTGTGCTCGCTGCTGCTGGCGGTCCAGGGGTTCACCGGGGACGTGCCGGTGGCCGGCGTGCTCGCCCTGGTCGCCGCCCAGTCCGCCTGCGCGGCGGTCGGCGGTCCGGCGGCAGGCGTGTTCGTGCCCCGGCTGCTGCCCAAGGAGCAGGTGGCCTCCGGGCTGGCGCTGTACCAGGTCACCGCCCAGTCGATGATGCTGGTCGGCCCGGCTCTCGGCGGGCTGATGCTCGGCTGGTTCGGCATCGGCGTCTGCTACCTGCTGGACTCGCTGAGCTTCCTCATCGCCTTCTACGGGGCGTTCGGACTGCCCGCGCTGCCGCCCGAGGGGGAGCCGTCACGGGCCGGGCTGCACGGGGTCCTGGACGGGCTGCGCTTCCTGGCCGGCCACCGGGCGGTGCGCGGCGCGCTCGTCACCGACCTGGCCGCCACCGTGCTCTCGATGCCGGTCAGCCTGTTCCCGCTGATCAACGACGAGCGGTTCGGCGGTGACCCGCGCACGCTGGGCCTGTTCCTGTCGGCGATCGCGATCGGCGGCGTGCTGGCGTCCGCGCTGTCCGGGGCGGTGACCCACCTGGGCCGTCCCGGCCTGGTGATGCTGTGCGGCGCCGGCGTGTGGGGTGCCGCGCTGGCCTCGTTCGGGGTCATGAGCAGCCCCTGGGTCGGCCTGGGGCTGCTGGTGGCGGCGGGCGGGGCCGACGCCCTGTCGGTGCTCTCCCGCACCACGATCGTGCAGACCCGTACGCCCGACGCGCTGCTGGGCCGGGTCACGGCCGCCGAGCAGATCGTCGGCCAGGCCGGGCCGCACCTCGGCAACATGCGCGCGGGGCTGGTGGCCGGCGCGACCTCGGGTGCGACGGCGCTGGTGACGGGTGGGCTGCTGTGCGTGGTCGCGGTGGTGTACGTCGGCGTGAGCACGCCGGAGTTGCGTGAGGGGGCTCCCTCGGCGGAGGTGCACTGACCCTCCGGGGGGCGGGCCGGACGTGCCCTCTCCCTCATCGGCCGACCGGGGAGTCCTCCGCAAGCGTCTTCGCCCGTCGAGCGGATTTCACGGCCGGCGCCGCCGGCCGCCGCGGCGGCGTCACCGACGCCAGCGCCACCCCGCCCACCAGCAGCACCGCCGCGCACCACCGCAGTGGGGTGACCGACTCGCCCAGGAACAGCGCGGCCGACGACATCCCGAAGACCGGGACGAGCAGGGAGAACGGCGCGACCGTGGAGGCGGGGTGGCGGCGCAGCAGCCAGCCCCAGGCGCCGAAGCCGAACACCGTGGCGACCCAGGCGACGAAGAGCACCGTGCCCACGCCCGCCCCGTCCAGGCCGCGCAGCGCGTCGAGGTCCGCCGACGGGCCCTCCAGCAGCAGGGAGAGGACGAGCAGCGGCAGCACCGGCACCGTGCTCACCCAGACCATGAAGTTCAGGGCGTCGGGGGGCGCCGCCCTGCGGGTGAGGATGTTGGAGACGCCCCAGCAGGCCGCCGCCGCGACGACCAGGGCGAAGCCGAGCAGCGGTCCGGAGGCGCCCTCGTCGACCGCCGCCACGCCGATGCCGGCCAGCGCCACCGCCATGCCCGCCAGCCGTGTCCGGGAGGGGCGTTCGCCGAGGAGCGCGAAGGCGAACAGGGCCGTGAACACCGCCTGGACCTGGAGCACCAGCGAGGACAGCCCGCCCGGCATGCCCGCGTCCATGCCGACGAACAGCAGCCCGAACTTGGCCACCCCCAGCGCCAGTCCCACCCCCACGATCCACTTCCACGCCACCTTGGGCCGCCCCACGAGGAACACCGCGGGCAGCGCCGCCACCAGGAAGCGCAGGGCGGAGAAGAGCAGCGGCGGGAAGTGGTCGAGCCCGACCTCGATGACGGTGAAGTTCACCCCCCACACGGCGGTGACGAGGACGGCGAGGAACACGTGGGAAGGACGCATACCGAGAGGATCACCGCCCGCCACCCTTCAGCACCAGCGACGGTTCCTGCATGGTTGGATGAAGCACCGCTAACCGATCGGGGAGCCGTCATGCTCGACCTCCAGCGGCTGCGCGCCCTGCACGCCGTCTCCGTCCACGGCACCGTCGGCGCCGCCGCCGCGGCGCTCGGGTACACCTCCTCGGCCGTCTCCCAGCAGATCTCCAAGCTGGAGCGGGAGACCCGGACCGTGCTGCTGGAGCGGGAGGGCCGGGGCGTGCGGCTGACCGACGAGGCGCACCGACTGGTGCGTGCGGCGGGGGAGCTGATCGCCATCGTGGAGCGGGCGGAGACCGAGCTGGAGGAGCGGCGCGGGGTGCCGGCCGGGCGGCTGACGGTGGCCGCGTTCCCCTCGGCGGCCCGCGGGCTGATGCCGCCCGTGCTGGCCGACCTGGCGCGCCGGCACCCCGCGCTCGACACCCGGCTCACCGAGGTCGACCCCCACCTCTCCGTGGACCTGGTCGCCAAGAACGCGGTCGACCTCGCGGTCGCGCACGACTGGGACATCGCTCCGCTGCCCGCCCCGGCGGGCATGGAGCAGGCGGTCATCGGCGACGACCTGTGCGATCTGCTGGTGCCGCGCGGCCACCCCTTCGCGGGGCGCACGGCGGTGCGGCGAAAGGAGCTGGGCGGCGAGCGGTGGATCTGCCAGCCGCCGGGGCGGGTCTGCCACGAGTGGCTGGTGCGCACCCTGCGCGCGGCCGGGCACGAGCCGGAGATCGTCCACCAGGCCGACGAGAACCCGACCCTGGTCGCCCTGGTCGCGGCCGGGCTCGGCATCGCGCTGATCCCCCGGCTGGGGCGCGGCCCGCTGCCCGAGGGCGTGGTGGAGGTGCCGCTGGACCCGGTGCCGGTGCGGCGGCTGTACGCGCTGTGGCGCGCCGGCGCGGCCCGCCGCCCGGCGATCGCGGAGACCGTCCGCACGCTGTGCGGCCACTGGCCCGAGGTGTCGGCGCACGCCCCCCGCTGACCCGGTCCGGCCCCCGGGCCCGCCCGGCCGCCGCGCACTCCCTTGACTGGCAGAAACTTCCCGGATATTGGTGACATCCTGGCAGTTTCCTTCAGCGGATCCCCGGTTCCCGGGGATCACCTCCCAAAGGAGCGCACGTGCCCGACAGCAGCACCGGAAGCACGGGAAGCACCGCACGTCCGTCCAGACGCACCGTCCTCGCCGCGACGGCGGGCGTCACCACCGCCCTCGCGGCCGGCGGCGCCCACGCGGCCGCCGGCCCGTCCGCGCACGACGACCGGAGGCTGCGCGCCCTCGTCTCCCGTATGACGCTGGAGGAGAAGGTCGGCCAGCTGTTCGTGATGCGGGTCCACGGCCACTCGGCCACCGACCCGGACCAGGCCGACGTCGACGCCAACCTCGAGGAGATCGGCGTGCGCACGGCCGCCGAGCTGCTCGCCCGGTACCGGGTCGGCGGCATCATCTACTTCGCCTGGGCGCACAACACCCGTGACCCGCACCAGATCGCGGACCTGTCCAACGGCATCCAGAAGGCGTCCCTCGGCCTGGAGCGCGGGCTGCCCGTGCTGATCTCCACCGACCAGGAGCACGGCATCGTGGCGCGCGTGGGCGAGCCCGCCACCCTGTTCCCCGGCGCGATGGCCGTCGGCGCGGGCCGCTCCCGCGCCGACGCCCGCGCCCTCGGCCGGATCGCGGGCCGCGAACTGCGCGCCCTGGGCATCCGGCAGAACTACTCCCCCGTGGCCGACGTCAACGTCGACCCGGCCAACCCGGTCATCGGCGTCCGCTCCTTCGGCTCCGACCCGGAGGCGGTCGCGGACCTCGTCGCGGCGGAGGTCGAGGGCTACGGGTCGTCCGGCGTCGCCGCGACGGCCAAGCACTTCCCGGGACACGGCGACACGATCACCGACAGCCACGCCGAGCTGCCGTACATCCACCACACCCGCGAGCAGTGGGAGCGCCTGGACGCGCCGCCGTTCCGGGCGGCGATCGCCGCGGGCATCGACTCGATCATGACCGCGCACATCGTCGTCCCGGCCCTCGACGCCTCCGAGGACCCGGCCACCCTCTCCCGGCCCGTCCTCACCGGCATCCTGCGCGGGGAGCTGGGCTACGACGGGGTGGTGGTCACCGACTCCCTCGGCATGGAGGGCGTCCGCACCAAGTACGGCGACGACCGGGTGCCCGTGCTGGCGCTGAAGGCGGGCGTGGACCAGCTGCTCAACCCGCCCTCCCTGGACGTGGCCTGGCACGCCGTCCTGAACGCCGTGCGGGACGGCGAGCTGACCGAGTCCCGGCTCGACGAGTCGGTCCTGCGGGTGCTGCGGCTGAAGGCACGGCTGGGCCTGTTCGAGGACCCGTACGTCTCGCACGACGGCGTCGACCGCGCCGTCGGCACCCGCGCGCACCTGGCCGCCGCCGACCGGATCGCCGAACGCACCACCACCCTGCTGGTCAACGAGGGCGGCCTGCTGCCGCTGTCCCGGCGCAGGCACCCCCGGCTGCTGGTGGTCGGCGCGGACCCGGCCTCCCCGTCCGGTACGACGGGGCCGCCGACCGGGGTGCTCGCGGACGCGCTGACCGGGCTGGGCTTCACCGCCACCGCCCTGTCCACCGGCACGGCGCCGTCCGCCGCCACCGTCGCCGGGGCGGTCGCGGCGGCCCGGGACGCGGACGCGGTGCTCGTCGCCACGTACAACGTCGGCGCGGCGAGCGGCCAGAAGACCCTCGTCGAACGGCTCCTCGGGACCGGGAGGCCGGTCGTCGCGGTCGCGGTCCGCAACCCCTACGACGTGGCCCACCTGCCCGGCGTGGCGGCCTGCCTGGCGACGTACTCCTGGACCGACGTCGAACTGCGGGCGGTCGCGCGGGTGATCGCGGGCAAGGTGGGCCCGCGCGGCACGCTGCCGGTGCCGGTGCAGCGGGCGGACGACCCGGCGACGGTGCTGTACCCCGTCGGGCACGGGCTGAGGTACTGAGCGCACCCGGGCGCGCCCCGCCGGACGTGGCCCGCGTGCGTCACCCCTCCGGCGCGCCCTCCCTGATGGGGTGAAAGCCCACCCCACGTCCGGCGTGCCCCGGCGGATCGGGGCGCGCCGGACGGGAGTGTCCGGGGGATGACGATGCGCGTGGGAAGTGGGCGGGGGCCGCTCGCCGCGTCCGCGGCGGCGGTCGCGGTGCTGCTCACCGGCTGCCAGGCCGCGCCGGGCGGCGGCGCCGGAGAGGACGGCCGGGCGGGCGGGCTGCGCACGGGGACGGCGTCGTCGGCGGCCCCGCCGGCCGGGTACGGGGCGGTGTTCCTCGCGGTCGGCGAGTGCGGTTCCTCCGGCCGGGCCGACTTCACCGAGGTCTCCTGCCGCAGCGAGCGGGCGGCGGCCCGGGTCGTCGCCCGGCACGACGGGACCGTGCGCGACGGGCCGCGCTGTCCGGCCACCACCGACTTCGTGCTGCACATCGGCGAGCGGCGCCCCTCCGCCGACGAGGACGGCGACGGCGTGGTGGCGCGCGGTCACGC
Source organism: Streptomyces sp. NPDC126497 (assembly GCF_040302425.1). NCBI lineage: Bacteria > Bacillati > Actinomycetota > Actinomycetes > Kitasatosporales > Streptomycetaceae > Streptomyces > Streptomyces sp. NPDC126497. Next base: position 71,025 of record NZ_JBEORT010000011.1, on the reverse strand, counting down.
CTGCATGCGCCACCTCCGGCCGCCGCACCCCGGGGACCCGGGCGGCGGGGGCGGGCCGCGCACCGTCGTCGGCGACTGCGTCCACGGCCTGGACGACGGCAGGGTCCGCGAGACGGCGTGCGACGGCAGCGCCGAGCGGCAACCGGAGTTCGAGGTGACGAAGGCCGTGGACGACCGGTCCGAGTGCCCGGCGTCCACGGCCCTCTACGTCCGGCTGGGCGGTTCGTCACCGGTGGGCTGCGCCCGCCCGGTGCAGTCCCGCCCCGCCCCCGTCACGGGCGCAGCGTCCGCTCCCGCTCGACGTCCCGCTCGTCCAGCTCGGCGTCGAACCTCGCCAGCGGCTTCGCGGCCGCCGGGTTCTCCCGCACCGTGCTCGGCGCGACGCCCGCCCAGTCCAGGATGCGGGCCGTGGCCAGCGCCTTCTCCTCGGCGACCAGTCCGGCCACGTCCGCGCCGTGGTTCATGCCGGGCGCGGTGAACACGTACGAGTCGCGCGCGCCGTGCCCGAGGCGGAACGGTTCGGCGCCCCACGGGTCGTTCTCGCCGTACACGAACAGCATGTGCCGCGCGTGGTGGCGGACCCAGGTGTCGACGTCCCGCATGACGTGGGGCTGGAACCTCATGTCGATCGAGCGGGGCACGAAGTTGCGCGGCGGCTGGTAGCCGTAGCGGACGTACTTCTTCTCGATGTGCGGGAAGCGGACGGTCGGCGCGCCCAGCTGGGTGCCGGCCTGGTAGTAGTACGGCGTGTACGGGCTCAGCCCCTGGTCCGCGTAGGCCGAGAAGCCGACGATCGTGTCGATCGAGGTCCAGATCTCGTCGTCGGTGGCGTTCTTCGCGTCCGCCGGGATCCGCTCGCAGTCGGCGAGGGTGCTGTACTGCCAGAAGCCCCACACGTAGTCGAGGACGACGGCCTCGTACGCGCGGTCGAGGCTGCCGATGGTGTCGAAGGTGTGGCCGTTCTCGGCGGCGTACGCCCGGTACTTCTCCTCCAGCGGGGCCCGGCGCACCAGCGCCTCGCGCTGCACCGCGTTCAGCCGGTCGCGGCACTCCTCGGTGCCGACGGTGCGGAAGAAGCGGTCGTAGGCCGAGTCCTCCTTGTTCACCACGTCGTTGGGGGCGACGTAGGCGACGACGCCGTCCATGTCGTGCGGGTGGAAGCGCTCGTAGTAGGTGGCGGTCATGCCGCCCTTGGAGCCGCCGGTGGAGATCCAGTTCTTCGGGTAGATCCCCTTCAGCGCCGTGAAGACGCGGTGCTGGTCGCCGGCGGCCTGCCAGATGTCCAGCTTGGACCAGTCGGCCGGCTCGGGCCGGGACGGGGTGAAGAAGCGGTACTCCAGGGAGACCTGGTTGCCGTCCACGATCTGGGTCGGCTCCGCGCGGCGGGGCGTCGTGGAGACGCCGTAGCCGCCGGTGTAGAAGACGGTGGGCCGCGCGGTGTCCTTGTGCAGCACGGTGATCCGCTGCTGGAACGTGCCCCCGGCGGGCCTGCGGTGGTCGACCGGCTGCGTGTAGGTGAGGACGAAGAAGCGGTACCCGGGGTACGGCTTCTCCTCCACCAGGCTCATGCCCGGTACGGAGAGCAGCCTCTCCTTGATGTCAGTGGTGCCGGTGGCCTCCGGCCCGGCGGCGGTGGCCGCCCCGGCCGTGCCCAGCGTGCCTATGAGCACCGTGAGCGCCAGCAGCCATCTGAGCGCCTTGCGCATGCGCACTCCCCTGTGAGACAGATGTGCGCCGGAAGCTACTGGACCAACTCTCCCAAGCACCAGGGGACATGGGGAAAACCCTGTGTCGGCGCCGGGTCAGCACAGGATCCAGCCGGAGCTGACGGACCCGCCGCCGACCCTGCCCTTCACCCACACGCAGCGGTGGCCGGCGTGCACGGTCACCGGTCCCGCGTGGTGCTTGTAGGTGCCCTCGTCGACGACCGGGCGGCCCCCGCGCGCCCGTACGCTCACCGACATCTTCCGTCTGGTGCCGGGCTTCTTGGCGAGGGTGACGGCGCAGACGTAGCCGCCGCGTTTGTAGACGGCCACCGAGCCGGTGGAGAACGGCAGGGTGCGCACTTTGCGTCCGGCGCAGTACGCGGCGGCGTGCGCGTCGGCCGGCGCGGCGACCGCGAGCAGCCCCGAGGCGGTCAGCATCGCCAGACCGAGCGCGAGCCGCCGGCGTATCGGTCCACTGTCCACAGTCGTCCTCCCGTACCGCACCTGCCGCACCCGCCGCACCGGGCGGCGTACGCGTGTACGGACGCATGGCGTAGGCCGGATGGTTGCGTTCCCAGTCGTCTCACCACGGCGGGCGCCGCTCACGCCACCGCCGGCACGTCCTCCCCGACGAACGTCCGCCACAACGCGGCGTACGCGCCGTCGAGCCGCAGCAGTTCCTCGTGCGTGCCGTCCTCCGCGATCCGGCCGTGGTCCATCACGATCACCCGGTCGGCGCGGGCGGCGGTGGTCAGGCGGTGGGCGACGACGAGGGTCGTGCGGCGTCCGGCCAGCCGGTCGGTCGCCTGGTTGACCTGCGCCTCGGTGGCCAGGTCGAGCGCGGCCGTGGCCTCGTCGAGCAGCAGCACGTCCGGGTCGACGAGTTCGGCGCGGGCGAGCGCGATCAGCTGGCGCTGTCCGGCGGACAGGTTGCGCCCGCGCTCGGCGACCTCGTGGAGGTAGCCGCCCTCCAGGGTGGCGATCATCTCGTGCGCGCCGACCGCGCGGGCCGCCGCCTCCACCTCGGCGTCGGTGGCGTCGGGGCGGCCGTAGGCGATGGCGTCGCGGACGGTGCCCGGGAAGAGGTACGCCTCCTGCGGTACCACCCCGAGCCGGTGCCGGTACGCGGTGAGGTCCAGGTCCCTCAGGTCCGTGCCGTCGACGGTGACCCGCCCGCCGGTCGGGTCGTAGAACCGGGCGACCAGCTTGACCAGCGTGGACTTGCCCGCGCCGGTCTCGCCGACGAAGGCGACGGTCTGTCCGGCGGGAATGGTCAGGTCGATGCCGTCGAGGGCCTCCTCGCCGTCGCCGTAGGCGAAGTGCACGTCCTCGAAGGCGATCTCGCCGCGCAGGGACGGCACGCCGAGCGGCTTCCCGGCGGCCTTCGTGGAGGTCGGCTCCCGCAGCAGCTCCTGGATGCGGCCCAGCGAGACGGACGCCTGCTGGTAGCCGTCGAAGACCTGGGAGAGCTGCTGCACCGGCGCGAAGAACAGGTCGATGTAGAGCAGGTACGCCACCAGCGAGCCGATCGCCAGCGTCCCGTCGTCGACCCGGCCGCCGCCCACGACCAGCACCGCCGTGGCGGCGACCGAGGACAGCAGCTGCACGAACGGGAAGTACACCGAGATCAGCCACTGGCCCCGTATGCGTGCCTCGCGGTAGTCGGCGCTGCGCTCGGCGAACCGGCGCCTGCCGTCCCGCTCGCGGCGGAACGCCTGCACGATCCGCAGCCCCGACATCGACTCCTGCAGATCGGCGTTGACGCCCGAGACCCGCTCGCGCGCCAGCTCGTACGCCTTCACGCTGGCCCGGCGGAAGAAGTACGTGCCGACGATCAGCGGGGGCAGGGTGGCGAAGACGACGAGGGCGAGCCCGACGTCGAGGGCCAGCAGGGCGACCATGATGCCGAAGAAGGTGACCACCGAGACGAACGCCGTGACCAGGCCCGTCTGCAGGAACGTCGACAGCGCGTCGACGTCGGTCGTCATCCTGGTCGTGATCCGGCCGGTCAGCTCGCGCTCGTAGTAGTCCAGGCCGAGCCGCTGCAGCTGGGCGAAGATCTTCAGCCGCAGCGCGTACAGCACGCGTTCGCCGGTGCGTCCGGTCATCCGCATCTCGCCGATCTGCGCCGCCCACTGGACGATCACGGTGAGCAGGCCCAGCAGCGCGGCCGCCCAGACCGCGCCGAGGGCGGCCTGCGTCACGCCCTGGTCGATGCCGTGCCGGATCAGCACCGGCAGCAGCAGGCCCGACCCGGCGTCCACGGCGACCAGGCCGAGGCTGACGAGGAGGGGCGTGCGGAAGCCGCGCAGGAGGCGGCGCAGGCCGTAGGAGTCCTCGGGGCGGACGGCCTGCTCCTCGTCGACGTCGGGGACGTCGTCCGCCGGGGGCAGCGCCTCGACCTGGGCGAGGAGCTCCGGGGTGGCCGGGGTGCCGGCCAGCGCGGTGTCCTTGGGTTCGCGGTCGCCGGTCCACAGCCGGGGGGTGACCCCGCGTTCGGCGTCGAACTCGGCGTCCAGCTCCGCGCGGACCGAGGTGTCCCCCTCCTCCGGCTCCCGCGGTCCGGCGGGCGGGGTGTGGCCCGGGGAGACGGCGCCCAGCTCGTCGGGGTCGGTGAGCAGCTTGCGGTAGAGGGCGGAGCGCCGTTGCAGCTCGTCGTGGGTGCCGAGGTCGGCGAGCCGGCCGCCGTCGAGGACGGCGATGCGGTCGGCGAGGTTGAGGGTGGAGCGGCGGTGGGCGATCAGCAGGGTCGTGCGCCCCCGCATGACGCTCCTGAGCGCCTCGTGGATCTCGTGCTCGACGCGGGCGTCCACGGCGGAGGTCGCGTCGTCCAGGACCAGCAGGCGCGGGTCGGTGAGGATCGCGCGGGCCAGGGCGACGCGCTGGCGCTGGCCGCCGGAGAGGGTCAGTCCGTGCTCGCCGACGGTGGTGTCGTAGCCGTCGGGCAGCTCGCTGATGAACCGGTCGGCCTGGGCCGCGCGGGCGGCGGCGACGATCTGCTCCTCGGTGGCGTCCGGGCGGCCGTACGCGATGTTGGCGCGCACGGTGTCGGAGAAGAGGAAGGAGTCCTCGGGGACCAGGCCGATCGCGGCGCGCAGGGACCCGGTGGTCAGCTCGCGCACGTCGTGGCCGCCGACGAGCACGGCACCGTGGGTGACGTCGTAGAAGCGCGGCAGCAGCAGGGAGACGGTGGACTTGCCGGATCCGGAGGCGCCGACGACGGCGAGGGTCTCGCCGGGCCGGATCTCGAAGGAGAGGCCGTCCAGGACCGGCCGGCCGGGTTCGTAGCCGAAGGAGACGTCGTCGAACTCCACGGTCGCCGGGGCGTCGGCGGGCAGCTCCTTGGTGCCGTCGGTCAGGGACGGCTCGGTGTCGATCAGCTCCAGGACGCGTTCGGTGCCGGCGCGGGCCTGCTGGCCGACGGTGAGCACCACGGCGAGCATCCGGACCGGGCCGACGAGCTGGGCGAGGTAGGTGGAGAAGGCGACGAACGTGCCCAGCGTGATGTGCCCGTCCACCGCGAGCCAGCCGCCGAGCGCCAGCATCGCCACCTGGCCGAGGGCGGGGACGGCCTGGAGCGCGGGGGTGTACCGGGCGTTCAGCCGGATGGTGCGCAGCCGGCCCGCGTACAGCCGCCGTCCGACCTCGCGCAGCTTGCCGGTCTCCTGCTCCTCCTGCCCGAAGCCCTTCACCACGCGGACGCCGCCGACCGCCCCGTCGACCACCCCGGCCACGGCTCCCGCCTGGGCCTGGGCGTACCAGGTGGAGGGGTGCAGCCGGGTGCGGCTGCGCTTGGCGATCCACCACAGGGCGGGGGCGACGGCGAGGGCGACGGCGGTGAGCGGCAGCGACAGCCACGCCATGATCACCAGGGAGATCAGGAACAGCAGGAGGTTGCCGATGGTCATCGGCAACATGAAGAGCAGGCCCTGGATCAGCTGGAGGTCGCTGGTGGCGCGTCCGACGACCTGCCCGGTGGACAGCTCGTCCTGACGTCTGCCGTCGAGCCGGGTGATCGTGTCGTACATCTCGGTGCGCAGGTCGTGCTGCACGTCGAGGGCGAGCCGTCCGCCGTAGTAGCGGCGGACGTAGGTGAGGACGTAGACCACGAGCGCGGCGCCGACGAGCAGCCCGGCCCAGGTGGCCATGGATCTGGTCCTGTCACCGATGACGTCGTCGATGATCACCTTGGTGATCAGCGGGACCAGGGCCATGACGGCCATGCCGCCGAGCGAGGAGCCCAGCGCGAGGACCACGTCCCCGGGATGACGCCACGCGTATCCGGCCAGTCGCCGTGCCCATCCCCGTTGCGGTGTCACGCGGTGCCCTCCGATCGTCCTGATCTGCCGGAAGGCACCAACACCGGCGGAAGCGGATTTCATCCCTCCGCAGCACTCGGGTGACCGGCCCGGACACGGTGCGCGCCCGTCCCCGGCACACCCCGCTCGGCCGCGGGGGGCCGGCGGGGGTCTCGTCACGCAACCGCCACCTTCTCTTCACGCCCTGGATCGCATGTTCATGTCACTCTCTGCGGTATCACTCGGACGTCAACCCGCGTAGATCGGACGCCCCCATGCCCGTCACCCCCATACGCCGCCGCTGGAAGAGCCTCGCCCTGGCCACCTCGGCCGCCCTGGTCGGCCTCGCCGTCCCCGCGCTGAACGCGCCCTCCGCCGGCGCCGCGACCACCGCGTACGACGACACGTACTACGCCGACGCGCTCGGCAAGTCCGGCACGGCGCTCAAGGACTCCCTGCACACGATCATCAGCGACCAGACGAAGATCTCGTACTCGGCCGTCTGGAACGCCCTGAAGGTCACCGACCAGGACCCGAACAACAGCAACAACGTGATCCTGCTGTACTCGGGCGTCTCCCGCAGCAAGTCCCTCAACGGCGGCGACACCGGCGACTGGAACCGCGAGCACGTGTGGGCCAAGTCCCACGGCGACTTCGGCACCTCCACCGGCCCCGGCACCGACCTGCACCACCTGCGCCCCGAGGACGTCCGGGTCAACTCCGTCCGCGGCAACAAGGACTTCGACAACGGCGGCAGCGCCGTCGCGAACGGCGGCGGCAGCCTGACCGACTCGAACTCCTTCGAGCCGCGCGACGCGGTCAAGGGCGACGTGGCCCGCATGATCCTCTACATGGCCGTCCGCTACGAGGGCACCGACGGCTGGCCCGACCTGGAGCCCAACGACTCCGTGACCAACGGCAGCGACCCGTACCACGGCCGCCTCCCGGTCCTGAAGCAGTGGCACCAGGAGGACCCGCCGAGCGCGTTCGAGAAGAACCGCAACGAGGTCATCTACGCCTCGTACCAGCACAACCGCAACCCGTTCATCGACCACCCGGAGTGGGTCGAGTCGATCTGGTAGGCCGGACACCGGTTCCGGCCGGCACGGTGGCCGGTGCCGGGACCGGGGCAGACTTCCTCATGACCGACGCGAAACCGAACGCTCACACCCTTTCCGGACGGCTCCTCGCCGCACTCTGGACGCTGCGGCTCCTCGCCGCCTCGGGGGGATCGCCTCCCGGACCCGAGGAGTTCCTCTCGAAGAAGGTCCCAAAGCAGCTGCTGGACGAGGAGCTCTCCCACCTGGCGGACCGCCTCCTCCGGGCGAGGGAGCGGGGAGGCGAACCCTGGAAGGCCGCGGTGACCGTCCACCGCGAACTGCCGGACCTGCTGCCTCCGTCCCGCCTGCCCCACGACACCATGAGCCCCGCCGAGCAGGCGGCCTTCTCCGCGGGCTACGCCGAGCGTCTCGCCCACGACCGGAAGGAGTTCGGCGAGCTGCTGGACTGAGGCGATCAGGACTCCCCGGGCGGGCTCAGCCCCGCCCGGACCTCGGCGTACCAGGCGCGGGCCGCGGCGGTCTCGGGGTGGTCCTCGCCCAGGATCGCGGCCCGCTGCTCGGCCACCTCGCGCGCGCTCTCGGCGGCCTCCGGCCGCTTGCCCTGCGCGTACTGGGCGCGGCTGAGCTGGATGAGCACCCCGAGGACCAGGGGGTGGTCGTCCCCGTACCCGGCCCGCTGTCCGGCGAGCACCCGGCGGAAGAGGTCCTCCGCCTCGGCGCCCCGCCCTGAGCGCAGGAGCCCCCGCGCCAGCGCGTCGCGCGCCCACACGGTCACCAGGTGGTCGGGGCCGAGACGGCGTTCGCAGTCCTCCGCCAGTTCCCCGGCCGCTTCCACGTAGTGGTCGAACTCGTTCTGTGCGGCGCGGAGTTCCAGCATCTCGCAGCGGGTCTTGAGGGTGGCGACGTGGTCCTCGCCGAGCGCGTGGCGGCGACCGTCCAGGACCGCTTCCAGGAGCGTACGGGCCTGCCCCAGGTCTCCCAGGCGGTGCAGTACCCGCTGCAGTTCGTAGGCCGCGTCCAGGGTGCGCGCGTCACGGGGGCCGAGCGTGCGCAGCGCGTCCCGGTGGACCTGCCGCAGGAGGTCGGCGGCCTCGGCGTACCGGCCGAGCCGGAACAGGACGGGCCCCTGGCCCGACCGGGCCTCGACGGTCGCCGGGTGCTCGTCCCCCAGGTGCTCCGCGGCCGTCCTCGCGGCGGCGGAGGCCAGGGACAGCGCGGCGGTCCAGTCCCCCGCCTCGTACACCAGTCGCGCGACGCGCGCCGCGATCCGCACGGATTCCGCCGTCACCAGGCCGTGGCGGTGGGACCGGTGCAGCAGACCGGTCGCGTGCGGCGCCAGCAGCCGCACCTGGGAGCGGGCCCGCGGTGCCGCGGCGCCCTCCGGCGGCAGTGCCGCCCGCAGCAGCCGGCCCGCCGCTCCCGCCAGGAGCGCGCGCTGCGCGTCGGACACGCCTGCGGCGACGCTGTCCAGCAGGACCCCGTGGGCCTTCACGCAGCGGTGCCCGTCCGTCTCGACCAGGTCGATCAGCGAGTGGTCGAGGAGCGCGCGCAGGGCCGGCTCGACCCGTTCGGCGGTCAGCGGCGGATCGAGGTGTTCGAGGCCGTCGACCCCGCCCCGTGCCGCCGGCGTCAGCAGCGACAGCGGGACGGGATCCGCCGCCCAGAAGGACAGCAGCCGCAGCAGGGTCGTCGCCTCCGGCAGGCCGCCCTCCGCGAGGGTGTCCAGCGACAGCTGCCACGTGCGGCCCACCAGGTGCCGGGACGGTCCGCCGCCGGTCGCCGGCGCCCCCCGGTCGACCAGGGCCGTCGACTCCTCGCCCAGCCTCCGGTCGTACTCGTCCATGGTCCACGACTCCAGCAGCTGGTGGGCCAGGTGCGCCCCGGCCAGGGTCAGGGCCAGGGGCAGACAGCCCAGGCGCCGGGCGACCTTCCGTGCGGACTCCCGTGTACCCGCCTCCGGGGCCAGGTCGTGCAGGAGCAGGGCGGCGTCCTCCAGGGGGAGCACACCGATCCGGTGGCTGCTCACCCCCGGGGCGCGCCACAGCGGGGAGGTCGCGTGGCGGGTGGTCACCAGCACCGTGCCCGAGGGGCTCGGGCGCAGCCAGGCGCCTTCCTCCAGGATGCCGGGGTCGTCGGCGTTGTCGAGGACCAGCAGCCAGGGCTCCGCGGAGTGGTCCAGGTGGTGCCAGACCAGGTCGGCCGCGGCGCGCCGGCCGCCGGCCGCGGCGGCCAGTTCGCCGCCGGTGGCGCCGCGGTCGCCGGCGACGGCGAGCATGCCGGCGCGCAGCGACACCCGTTCGGAGGCGTTGACCCACAGGCCGACGCGGCCGTGGTCCCGTACGGCCTCGGTGAACAGGGCGTGGGCGACCGCCGTCTTGCCGCAGCCGCCCATGCCGTGCAGGACCTGGATGTCGCCGCCGGGGCCGGCCACGGCCGCCCGTAAGCGTTCCATGAGGTCGGTGCGGTCCCGCAGGACGCCGGGCGCGCGGCCGACCAGGGGCAGGCGGACGGAGTCGGGAGCGGCCGGCCGGGGTTCGGCCGGGGCCACCACGTGGCGTCCGAACAGCGGGGCCGAGCCCGGGGCGTAGTGGTGGACGTGTTCCTCGACGTACTGGTCGCCGCCGGTCTGGTAGACCCGGGCGCGGCCCGACGCGCGTCCCTCCATCGGCGGCGGCACGCTCATCGTTCGGTGATGTGCTGGTCGCGTCCGGCCTGGTAGATCCGGGCACTGCCCGACGCCCGGGCCTGCAGGCGGATCTGTCCCGGCCCCGGATCCTCCGGAACCGACGGGCTCAACTCGTCCAGGATGCGCCGCAGTTCGTCGGCGGCCTCCGGCTGGGCGAGAAGGAACCGCCGTACGCGGCCCTGCCATTCGGCGGTCAGCCCGGCCTCGGATCCGGTGTCGCCGGCCCGGCGTGCGAGGAGCAGGTCCGCACGGCCCGCTTCCAGTTCCTCACCGATGCCCTCGGCTCTGGCGGGCTGGAAACGGCGCCACAGGGCGACCATGCCGTCCCTCGCCGCTTCCCAGGCGTTCGTCGCCATCAACGCGACGACGGTCGTGCCCGCCGTCCCTGCCAGTGCGGCGATCTCCGGATCCACGGTCCCCCCTACGGCCGGCTCCCGATCCTAGGTCCCCGGACCGTTGCCGGCGCAAGGGTCCGGGCTCCGGCGACGCCGGGCGCGCACGCCCCGCGCGTCCGGGCCCGGTGTTCGGCGGGGCCACGCCGCCGAGCCCCCGGTTCGCTCCATCAGGTGGTGTGGGCGGCGACGCCGGGTGATCGGCCCGAACCGGCCGCGACCATGGAAGCACCCCGGCACGTCCGCCGGGGCGCTTCCATGCCTCCGCGACGCCTCACTGGAGAGTGCCGTGAAAACTCGTTCCTGGTCCCTCGCCGCCGTCCTCGCCCTGACCGCGCTCCTGTTGCCCGCCCACACGGCGTCCGCCGCCCCGGCCGCGCCCCCGTCCTGCCCCGACGGGTCCGTGTGCTTCTGGAGCAAGGAGGGCTTCGGCGGCGACTACTGGGAGTGGACCGCGCGCAGCGGCTACCGCGACATGCCGCCCCGCCTCCACGACCACGTCGGCTCGTTCGTCGCGAGCACCCGGGCCTGCTTCGTGAACTGGCAGCCGGTCGAGAAGCGGGACGTCTTCAACGGCGACTGGCGCTCCCGCTACCTCGGCGACTTCGGCGGCCGCATCGACGGTGTGGGCCCGGGCGGCTGCTGACCGGCGGAGTCGGCCCCGGAGCGTGCGGACTCCCAGGCCCCCGAAGACCCGGTGCCGGTGTTCGGCCCTCGGGCCCCGGCCCGGTGCCGGCGGTCCGCGGCCGTGCGCCGGGGTCACCGTGCGCCTCCGCCGGCCGGTCCCGCCGGCGACGGCCGTGGCTCGCCGCCGGTCCGAGGGGTGACGGTGGCGATGAGGGGCCGTGGACACCCGGGCGTCACCGTATGACGCGTCGGTGATGCGCGAACGGCGGGACCCTTAATGATCAGTGGTTCCTGATCCTTCCCCGTGGCGGCGCCGTTGTAATGGCCACCAGAGGGTTTCCCTCGTCATCGGACACGTCGAAGGGGTAGGACCATGAGGAAACTGCGCACCACCAGGGCTGCACTCGTAGGGGCCGTGGCTTCCGCGGCAGTCGTGCTTCCGCTGGCCGGTTCGGCCGCCGCCGAGACGAGGTTGCTCCCGCACTACACCGACTCCTTCCTGGAGTGCCAGACGCTCGGCAACCAGGCTGCGCAGAGGGGGGAGCTGACGGGCTTCACCTGCGTGCAGGAGGGCCACCACGTGGTCATGTACCCCTGGTAGGCGCAGGGGCCCGAGGCACGTCCGCGCCCGGAGCGGATCCCCGCTGATCGCTCCGGGCGGGGATCACTCCCCGTGGGTCGGCGCGAACATCCGCAGCACGGCGGGGAGGACGACCACCGTCGGGCCCGGGGTCGCCAGGGCCTTCGCGAGGTCCCGTTCCAGGGTTTCGGGAGCGGTGCGCAGGGCCGGTACGCCGAAGGACTCCGCCAGGGCCACGTAGTCCGGCCGGGTGAGGTCCGTCGCCATGGGCTCGCCGAAGGCGTCGGTCATGTACTCGCGCAGGATGCCGTAGCCGCCGTCGTCGACGATCAGCCAGGTGACGTCCAGGTCGTGCTGGCGGGCGGTGGCCAGTTCGGCGACGGAGTACAGGGCGCCGCCGTCGCCGGAGACCGCCAGCACCGGGCGGGTGGGGTCGGCGACGGCCGCGCCGAGGGCGGCCGGGAAGCCGTAGCCGAGGCCGCCGGCGCCCTGCGCGGAGTGCAGGTGGTTGGGGCCCATGGCGTCGAAGGCGGACCAGGCCCAGTACGTCAGGATCGTCATGTCCCAGAAGGACGGCGAGCCGGTGGGCAGGGCGCGGCGGACCGCCGTCAGCACCTGCTGCTCCAGGGTGAGTTCCTGGGCGGCGATGCGCTCGCGGACCCGGTCCAGGACTCCCCGCACCCGCTCGGGAGCCGTCGCGTCCTCGCGCGGCTCCACCGTCTCCAGGAGCGCCTGGAGCGCGAGGCGGGCGTCGGCGTGGATGCCGAGGCCCGGGTGGTTGGACTCCAGCTTGCCGAGGTCGGCCTCGATCTGGATCACCCGGCCGCGGGGCCTGAACGTGTGGTAGTTCGAGGAGAGTTCGCCCAGTCCCGAGCCGACGACCAGCAGGACGTCCGCGTCCTGAAGGAAGTCGGTGGTGTGCCGGTCCTCCAGCCAGGACTGCAGCGACAGCGGGTGCGTCCAGGGGAAGGCGCCCTTGCCGCCGGGGGTGGTGACCACCGGCGCCTGGATGCGCTCGGCGAGCTGCCTCAGCTTGCCGGAGGCGTCGGAGCGGACCACTCCCCCGCCCGCGACGACCGCGGGACGGGCGGCGTTCGCCAGCAGGTGGGCGGCGAGCGCGGTGAGCTCGGGGCGCGGGGGCAGCTCGTCGGGGGTGGCGTCCATCGCCGTCACCACCGGCAGGATCGTCCCGGCGAGCAGGACGTCCTGCGGGATCTCCACCCACACGGGGCCGTGCGGCACGGTCAGCGCCGACTTCCAGGCCTCCGCGAGCGCGGACGGGATCTGGGACTGCGTGCGGACCGTGTGGACGGACTTGACCACGCCCCGGAACGAGGCCGCCTGGTCGGGGAGTTCGTGCAGGTAGCCGTGGCGGCCACCGCCCAGGCCCGGTGTCGGGACCTGGCTGCAGACCGCCAGTACGGGGGCGGAGGCCGCCGCCGCCTCCTGGAGCGCGGCCAGCGAGGTGAGGGCCCCCGGGCCGGTCGACAGCAGCAGCGGGGCCGCCTCGCCGGTGATCCGGCCGTACGCGTCCGCCGCGAAGGCGGCGTTGTTCTCCACGCGCAGACCGACGTAGCGCAGGTCGGAGCGGCGCAGGGCGTCGAACACGCCGAGGGCGTGCTGGCCGGGCAGGCCGAAGACGGTGGTCGCGCCGAGCCCGGCCAGGGTCTCCACGACCAGGTCCCCGCCGGTGCGGCCGGGCGGAGGGTTCAGCGCGGCCTCCGTCTGCGCGGCGGTCGGGCGGAGCACCAGGTCGTGGTCGTGGGTCACTTCTCGCGGGCCTCCGCAATCTGACGGGACATGATCGTGGTCAGCTCGTACGCCGTGTGGGACGCGGCGACCGAGGTGATCTCGGCGTGATCGTACGCGGGCGCCACCTCGACGACGTCCGCCGAGACCAGGTTGCAGGAGGCGAGTCCGCGCAGGATCTCCAGGAGCTCGCGGGAGGTCATGCCGCCGGCCTCGGGGGTGCCGGTGCCGGGGGCGTGCGCCGGGTCCAGGCAGTCGATGTCGATGGAGATGTACAGCGGGCGGTCGCCGATGCGCTGGCGGAGCTGGTCGGCGACCTCGTCGGCGCCCCGGCGGTAGACGTCGGCGGAGGTGACGATGCCGAAGCCCATCTTCTCGTCGTCGGTGAGGTCCTGCTTGCCGTAGAGCGGGCCGCGGGTGCCGACGTGGGAGAGGGCGGAGGTGTCGAGGATGCCCTCCTCCACCGCGCGGCGGAACGGGGTGCCGTGGGTGTACTCGGCGCCGAAGTAGGTGTCCCAGGTGTCGAGGTGGGCGTCGAAGTGGAGCAGGGCGACGGGGCCGTGCCTCCTGGCGACGGAGCGGAGCAGCGGCAGGGCGATGGTGTGGTCGCCGCCCAGGGTCATCAGGCGGGCGCCGGTGCCGAGGAGGTCGTCGGCGGCGGCCTCGACCGTCTCCACGGCCTCGTTGATGTTGAAGGGGTTCACGGCGATGTCGCCGCCGTCCGCCACCTGGGCGAGGGCGAAGGGGGAGGCGTCCTGCGCGGGGTTGTAGGGGCGCAGCAACCGGGACGCCTCGCGGATGGCGTTGCCGCCGAAGCGGGCGCCCGGCCGGTAGGAGACGCCCGAGTCGAACGGCACGCCCACCACGGCGACGTCGGCGCGGCCGACCTCGTCGAGCCGGGGCAGCCGGGCGAAGGTCGCGGGCCCGGCGTACCGCGGGACGCGGGAGGAGTCGACGGGGCCGCGGGGCGTCTCGTTGCTGCTCATGGGAGTGCCTTCTTTCCTGCTCTTCGCCTTGGCTCACGCATGCGCCCGTACCCGTGGGCTGCCGCTCTGTCCCGACCATAAGGGGGCGGAAAGCATCTGCGAAGTGTACGTTTCCTCCATTCCCGCCGCACGGAATGGAGGAAGTGTCCAGCATGCCGGACTCCATGGTTCCGCCCACGCCCCCCGTGTCCCTGGAGGCCCTGCTGGCCCGGGCGGACCTCGGCCTGCGCCGGATCGCGGGGCCCGAGGACCCCGGCACCGTCGTGCACGGGGCGCACACCTCGGAGATGGCGGACCCGTACCCGTACCTGCTGGGCGGGGAGCTGCTGCTGTCGGCGGGGGTGCACGTCCCGGAGGGGGCCGGCGCGGGGTACTTCGACGCGTACGTCTCGCGGATCGTGGCGGCGGGCGGGGCGGCGCTCGGCTTCGGTCTGGCACCGGTCCACAAGGCGGTGCCGGGGGCGCTGGTGGAGGCCTGCGAGATGCACGGGCTGCCGTTGCTGGAGGTGCCGCCGCGGACCACGTTCTCGGCGGTGGCGCGGGCGGTCTGGCAGCTGATGGCGCAGGCCCGCACGGCGGAGCTGCGCCGGGTCACGGAGGCCCAGCAGAGCCTCGCCACCGCCGCCGCCCGCCCGGATCCGCTGCGGCCGGTGCTCCACCAGCTGGCTCAGCGGACCGACGGCTGGGCCGTGCTGTTCGCCCCGGACACCACCGAACTCGCCACCGCGGGAACCACCCCGCCCCCCGGGGCACGACAGGCCCTGACCGACCTGGCCGAGGTGGTACGACCCGCCCCGGCCGCGGGCGGTCATGCCTCCCCCGGAGCCCGAAAGGGCCGGGGAGGTGCCCCCGGGGCGACGGGTGTCCCCCCGCTCGAGCAGGGCCGGGAGCGGGGGAGGGCGGGCGCGGCGGCACCCGGCGAACGCCGGCCGGTGACGCCCGCCCCGGCCCCCACCACCGCCAGCGACACCGTCGACGGCACCCACCTCGCCGCTTACTCCCTCAACCCCGGACACGGGTACGTCCTCGGCGTCGCCTCCCCCCACCGCACCCCCGGCGACCACACCATCGCCTCCGTCGCGGCCGCCCTGCTCTCCCTCCTCACCGGCCGGCACCGCAGCGGCACCGCCACGGCCCACTCCTCCGCGCTCGTACGCCTGCTGCTGGGCGCCCCGCCCGAGGACGTCGCCCCCCTGCTCGGCGGGGAGCGGTGGCACGTCGTGCACGCCCGGCCGGACGGCCGCACCGCACCCGACCCGCTGGCCGCCTCCGCGCTCGGCGCCGCGCTCGGATCGGCGCTGGTCGACCCGGCGGGCGAGGCCGTCCGCGTGCTGGTGCCGGCCGACCGGCCCGTGGAGCCGCTGCCGGGCTGGACCCTCGGCGTCGGCACCGCAGCCGCCCCGCCCGACCTGCCGGACGCCGACACCCGGGCCGCCCGCGCCCTGGCCCGGGCCCGCGCCAGCCGTGTCCCGCTGCTCCGGCACGGCGACCGCCCCGCCCTCGCCGACCTCGTCCCGCCGCACGACGCGGAGGCCCACGCCCGGTCGCTGCTCGCGCCGATAGCGGCCGCTCCCGCCCTCACCGACACCCTGCGCACCTGGCTGTCCCTGCACGGCAGCTGGGACCGCACGGCGGTGGCGCTGTCGGTGCACCGCAACACCGTGCGGCAGCGCATCGCGCGGTGCGCGGCGCTGCTGGAGGCGGACCTGGACGACCCGGACGTGCGGATGGAGCTGTGGTTCGCGCTGCGCGGGACGTGAGGACCCGGGCAGCCGTACGGAGTCGCCCGAGTACGTGACGCACGTCCCAGCACGCGATACCCCGGGGACGCCCCCGGGGCGCTGCCTCACAATGAGGGCATGCCGATACCCGGGACGCCCGACCGCGCCGAACTCCTCGCCCACCTCGTCGCCACCCGCATCGCGGGCGACGTCGCCACGCCGCGCGAGAACAACCTCTCGCACTACCGCAAACTGGCGAACGGCGACCGCCACTTCTGGCTCGGCCTGGAGCTCGGCGACCGCTGGACCGACGAGCAGGACGTGCTGGCGGTGATGGCGGAGCGGGTCGGCGTCAACGACGACCCGGAGTACCGGTACGGGCAGGACACCATCGACCCGGAGCTGACCGTGGCCGGGCTCGAGCGCATGGCCGGACGGCTGCGCAAGGCGGCGGACGGGCGGCAGCGGGTGCTGTTCGCGACCGGTCACCCGGGCGGGCTGCTGGACGTGCACCGGGCGACGGCCGCCGCGCTGCGGGCCGCCGGCTGCGAGATCGTGGTCATCCCGGACGGCCTGATCACGGACGAGGGGTACGTGATGCAGTTCGCGGACGTGGCGGTGCTGGAGCACGGCGCCACGCTGTGGCACACCCACTCCGGTGAGCCGATGAGGGCCGTCCTGACCGCCCTGGAGCGCGCGGGCCGCCCGCTGCCCGACCTGGTCGTCGCCGACCACGGCTGGGCGGGCGCCGCGGGGCAGTACGGCGTGGACAGCGTCGGCTACGCCGACTGCAACGACCCGGCCCTCTTCGTCGCCGAGTCCGAGGGCACCGTCCAGGTCACGGTCCCCCTCGACGACCACGTCACCAGCCCCCGCCACTACGACCCGATGACGGCGTACCTGCTGGCGGAGGCCGGTCTGGCGCGGTGAGACGGCCCGCCGGCCGGGCGCGGGGAACGCGCCCGGCCGACGGGGCGGCCTGGTGGCCGCGGGGCTCAGTTGACGAACGGGACGGCGTCGGCGCGGTCGGCGTGCCAGTTGGTGGCGATCGGCCGGTCGACCGTGGCGGTGTCGGGGAGACGGAGGGTGACGGAGTTCTCCTCGTCGCCGGCGACCGAGAGGTGGAGCCGGTCGAACTCCACGCCGTCGTTGTCGTTGGTGGACTTGGGGCTGATGCCGGCGTAGGCGACGGCGGAGCCGCCGAGGACGACGTCGTCGCTGACACCGTGCTCGGCGGGCGAGACCGCGGTGTCGGGGTGGGAGCCGAAGGAGGCGGAGGGGAAGACGCCCTCCAGGTGGCAGGCGATGCCGGGCTTGGCCTTGGCGGTGATCAGGTAGTAGCCGCCCGCCTGCGTCTCGGACGTGACCTTGAACTTCAGGTCGCCGGTCGCGCAGGGCCGGGTGGTGGAGCGGCCGCTGTCGGCGGTGGCCGTGGCGGTGGCGGCGCCGCCGAGGGCGAGCGCGGCGACGGCGGCCAGGGCGAGGCGGGCGGAGCGGGTGGCGAGGCGTGAACGCATGGCGGTCTCCAGGGTGTGACGTGGTGGATCGGCCGGCGGGCTGCCGGGATGACCGCAGCTTGTGCCGTGATCCGTCCCACCCGCCACACCGGACGCCCATCACGGGACGCCGGAACGCTGGAACGGCCTCTGACCAGCAAGGATGCCGACCGCCTGGAACGGTCCACTGGGACGCGGACAGCCGTGCGGCCCCCGCGCGGGACACGTGCGGGGGCCGCTTCCGCACGTCACGGGGAAGGGGGCGCGGGGGGAAGGGGTGTCGAGGGCCGGCTCAGGAGCGCGGGACCCGGACCACGCCCTCCTGGATGACCGAGACCGCGAGCCGGCCGTCCCGGGTGTAGATGCGGCCCTGGCCCAGGCCCCGGCCGCCGTGGGCCGACGGGGACTGCTGGTCGTACAGCAGCCACTCGTCGGCGCGGAACGGGCGGTGGAACCACATGGCGTGGTCCAGGGAGGCGCCGACGACGTCGCCGACGGCCCAGCCGCCGCGCCCGTGGGCGAGGAGGACGGAGTCCAGGAGCGTCATGTCGGAGACGTACGTGGCGAGGACGACGTGCAGCAGGGGGTCGTCCGCCAGCTTGCCGTTGGTGCGGAACCACACCTGGGAGTGGGGTTCGCGGGGTTCGCCGAAGCGGCCGTAGGGCGGCTCGTCGACGTAGCGCAGGTCGACGGCGGCGCGGGCCTCCAGGAAGCGCTCCACGACCTCGGGCGCGAGGTGGGCGTACCCGCGCAGGCGTTCCTCCGAGGCGGGCAGCGTGGCCGGGTCGGGGGAGGACGGCATCGGGTCCTGGTGGTCCAGGCCCTCCTCGTACGCCTGGAAGGACGCCGAGAGGTGGAAGATCGGCTTTCCGTGCTGGACCGCGACCACCCGCCGGGTGGTGAAGGAGCGGCCGTCGCGGATCCGGTCGACGGTGTAGACGATCGGGGCGCCGGGGTCGCCGGGGCGCAGGAAGTACGCGTGCAGCGAGTGGGCGGGCCGCTCCTCGGGGACGGTCCGCCCGGCGGCGACCAGCGCCTGCGCCGCGACCTGTCCGCCGAAGACGCGGGGGACGACGGCGCTGCGGGAGTGGCCGCGGAAGATGTTCTCCTCGATCTGCTCGAGGTCGAGCAGATCGAGGAGGTCCTGTAGTGCCTGACTCATGAGGTCAGTTGTATACGGCAGGGATTTCCGGGACCTTACAGGCCCATGTCCTTGGCGATGATCGACTTCATGATCTCGCTGGTGCCGCCGTAGATGCGGTTGACGCGGTTGTCCGCGTACAGGCGGGCGATCGGGTACTCGTTCATGTAGCCGTAGCCGCCGTGCAGCTGGAGGCAGCGGTCGATGACGCGGTGGGCGACCTCGGTGCAGAACAGCTTGGCGCTGGCGGCCTCGGCGGGGGTGAGCTCGCCGGCGTCCAGGGCCTCGGTGGCGCGGTCGGCCACGGCCTCGGCGGCGTCCACCTCGGCCTGGCAGGCGGCCAGCTCGAACTTGGTGTTCTGGAAGTGGGCGACCGGCTTGCCGAAGACGGTGCGCTCCTGCACGTACTGCTTGGCGAACCGGACGGCGGCCTTGGCCTGCGCGTAGGCGCCGAAGGCGATGCCCCAGCGCTCGGAGGCGAGGTTGTGGCCGAGGTAGTAGAAGCCCTTGTTCTCCTCGCCGAGCAGGTCCTCGACGGGCACCTTGACGTCGACGAACGCCAGCTCGGCGGTGTCGGAGGTCTTCAGGCCGAGCTTGTCGAGCTTGCGGCCGACGGAGTAGCCCTCGGACTTGGTGTCGACGGCGAACAGGGAGATGCCGTGGCGGCGGTCCTCGGCCGTCGGGGCGGCGGTGCGGGCGCAGACGATCACCTTGTCGGCGTGGACGCCGCCGGTGATGAAGGTCTTGGCGCCGTTGAGGACGTAGTGCGTGCCGTCCTCGCTGAGCCTGGCGGTGGTCTTCATGCCCGCGAGGTCGGAGCCGGTGCCCGGCTCGGTCATCGCGATGGCCCACATCTCCTCGCCGGTGACGAACTTCGGCAGGAAGCGCTTCTTCTGCTCGTCGGTGGCCAGCATCTTGATGTAGGGCAGGGCGAGCAGCACGTGCACGCCGGAGCCGCCGAACTGGACGCCGGCGCGGGCGGTCTCCTCGTAGAGGACGGCCTCGAACTTGTGGGTGTCCATGCCCGCGCCGCCGAACTCCTCGGGCACGCTGATGCCGAAGATGCCCAGCTCACCGAGCTTGTAGTAGAAGTCGCGGGGCGCCTGGCCCGCCGCGAACCACTCGTCGTAGACCGGGACGACCTCGGCCTCGATGAAGGCGCGGATGGTCTCCCGGAACGCCTCGTGATCCTCGTTGAAAACCGTACGGCGCACTGTCCGCCACCTCCAGTACCTGGGCATGTCTAAGCGCTTGCTCAGAGCAAAGGTACCGGCGAGTATCCACAGCCGTCCAGACGGGACGTCCCGTAACGCTCGTCACTCCCCCGGGGTCATCGCGAGCCCGCCGCCGCGAACGCGCCCCGGGCCATCCGGTGCAGCAGCTCGGCGGTGCCCGCGCGGCCGGGGAGGGAGCCGGGGCGGGTGAGGTGGGGGGTGGAGTTGAGCAGTCCGAACACCGAGTGGACCGCCGAACGGGCGGCGGGCTCGGCCAGGTCCGGGTACAGCCGCCGCACCACTCCCACCCACAGCTCGACGTACTGCCGCTGCAGCTGGCGGACCAGCTTGCGGTCGGTGTCCCGGAGGCGGTCCAGCTCACGGTCGTGCAGGGTGATGAGGGGGCGGTCGTCGAGCGCGAAGTCGATGTGCCCCTCGATCAGCGAGTCGAGGACCGCCTCGGGGACCGACTCCTCCCCGGCCTCCGCCAGGCGCCGCTTCGCGCCGGTCAGCAGCTGGCCGCTGATCCCCACCAGCAGCTCCGCGAGCATCGCGTCCTTGCCCGCGAAGTGCCGGTAGAGGCCGGGGCCGCTGATGCCGACCGCGGCGCCTATCTCGTCGACCCCGACGCCGTGGAAGCCGCGCTCGGCGAAGAGCCGCGCGGCCTCCTTGAGGATCTGCTCGCGGCGGGTGGGGGCGTCGGTTCTGGTGGCCATGGGAACGATTCTAGACAGGGAGGTTAGCGGTCGTTAACCTGGAGGAAATGCGTTAACGCTCATTAACAAGGTGAGGGGACCCGCAGGATGCATGAGGCACCGGAGCTTCACAGCGCGGTCGATCCCGCGTCGGAGGCCTTTCGGGCCAACGAGGAGGCGCACCGCGCCCTCGTCGGGGAGCTGCGCGGCAAGCTGGCCGCGGCGGCGCTCGGCGGCGGCGAGCGGGCGCGGGCACGGCACACCGCGCGCGGGAAGCTGCTCCCGCGCGACCGCGTGGACACGCTCCTCGACCCCGGCTCGCCCTTCCTGGAGCTGGCCCCGCTGGCGGCCGACGGGATGTACGAGGGGCAGGCCCCGGCGGCCGGGGTGATCGCCGGGATCGGGCGGATCAGCGGGCGCGAGTGCGTGGTCGTGGCCAACGACGCCACCGTCAAGGGCGGCACCTACTACCCGATGACGGTGAAGAAGCACCTGCGCGCGCAGGAGGTGGCCCTCGACAACCGGCTGCCCTGCGTCTACCTGGTGGACTCCGGCGGCGCCTTCCTGCCGATGCAGGACGAGGTGTTCCCGGACCGGGACCACTTCGGGCGGATCTTCTACAACCAGGCCCGGATGTCCGGCGCCGGCATCCCGCAGATCGCGGCGGTGCTCGGCTCCTGCACGGCGGGCGGGGCGTACGTCCCGGCGATGAGCGACGAGGCGGTGATCGTCCGGAACCAGGGCACGATCTTCCTGGGCGGTCCGCCGCTGGTGAAGGCGGCCACCGGTGAGGTGGTCACGGCGGAGGAGCTGGGCGGCGGCGAGGTCCACTCGAGGGTCTCGGGCGTCACCGACCACCTCGCGGAGGACGACGCGCACGCGCTGCGGATCGTGCGCACCATCGTCTCCACGCTGCCCGCCCGGGGGTCCCTGCCCTGGCGGGTGGAGCCGGCGGTCGAGCCCAAGGTGGACCCCGCGGGGCTGTACGGGGCGGTGCCGGTCGACTCCCGCACGCCGTACGACGTGCGCGAGATCATCGCGCGCGTCACCGACGGCTCCCGTTTCGCGGAGTTCAAGTCGGAGTTCGGGCAGACCCTGGTCACCGGCTTCGCCCGGATCCACGGCCACCCGGTGGGCATCGTCGCCAACAACGGCATCCTGTTCTCCGAGTCCGCCCAGAAGGGCGCCCACTTCATCGAGCTGTGCGACCAGCGCGGCATCCCGCTGCTGTTCCTGCAGAACATCTCGGGCTTCATGGTGGGCCGGGACTACGAGGCGGGCGGCATCGCCAAGCACGGCGCCAAGATGGTCACCGCGGTCGCCTGCACGCGCGTGCCGAAGCTGACGGTGGTGGTCGGCGGGTCGTACGGGGCGGGCAACTACTCGATGTGCGGGCGGGCGTACTCCCCCCGTTTCCTGTGGATGTGGCCGAACGCCAAGATCTCGGTGATGGGCGGCGAGCAGGCCGCCTCCGTCCTCGCGACCGTCAAGCGGGACCAGCTGGAGGGCCGCGGCGAGGAGTGGCCGGCCGAGGACGAGGAGGCCTTCAAGGCCCCGGTCCGTGCCCAGTACGAGCGGCAGGGGAACGCCTACTACGCGACGGCCCGACTCTGGGACGACGGCGTGATCGACCCGATGGAGACCCGGCAGGTCCTGGGCCTGGCCCTGACCGCGTGCGCCAACGCGCCACTGAGCGACCCTCAGTTCGGCGTCTTCCGGATGTGAGGGGACCCCTGACGATGACAGAGCAGATGTTCGAGACGGTGCTGGTGGCCAACCGGGGCGAGATCGCGGTCCGCGTCATCCGCACCCTGCGGTCGATGGGCGTGCGCTCGGTGGCCGTGTACTCCGACGCGGACGCGGGCGCCCGGCACGTCCGGGAGGCCGACACGGCGGTGCGGATCGGGCCGGCGGCGGCCTCGGAGAGCTATCTGTCGGTGGAGCGGCTGCTGGACGCGGCCGCCCGCACCGGCGCGCAGGCGGTGCACCCGGGGTACGGCTTCCTCGCCGAGAACGCCGCCTTCGCGCGGGCGTGCACGGAGGCGGGGCTGGTCTTCATCGGTCCCCCGGCGGACGCGATCGCCCTGATGGGCGACAAGATCCGCGCGAAGGAGACGGTGCGGGCGGCCGGGGTGCCGGTGGTGCCCGGCTCCAGCGGCAGTGGGCTGACGGACGAGCAGCTCGCCGACGCGGCCCGCGGCATCGGCATGCCGGTGCTGCTGAAGCCGTCCGCGGGCGGTGGCGGCAAGGGCATGCGCCTGGTGCGGGACGCCTCGGCGCTGGCCGACGAGATCGCCGCCGCCCGCCGCGAGGCCCGCGCCTCCTTCGGCGACGACACGCTGCTGGTCGAGCGGTGGATCGACCGCCCCCGGCACATCGAGATCCAGGTGCTGGCCGACGGCCACGGGGGCGTCGTCCACCTGGGCGAGCGCGAGTGCTCGCTGCAGCGCCGCCACCAGAAGATCATCGAGGAGGCGCCCAGCGTGCTCCTCGACGAGCGGACCCGGGCCGCGATGGGCGAGGCGGCGGTCCAGGCGGCCCGCTCCTGCGGCTACCGGGGCGCGGGCACGGTGGAGTTCATCGTCCCGGGCAACGACCCCTCGTCGTACTACTTCATGGAGATGAACACCCGCCTCCAGGTGGAGCACCCGGTCACCGAGCTGATCACCGGCCTGGACCTGGTGGAGTGGCAGCTGCGGGTGGCGGCGGGCGAGCCGCTCGGCTTCGGCCAGGACGACGTCCGGCTCACCGGGCACGCGGTCGAGGCCCGTGTCTGCGCGGAGGACCCGGCGCGCGGCTTCCTCCCCTCCGGCGGCACGGTGCTGGGGCTGCGCGAACCGCAGGGCGGCGGGGTGCGCACCGACTCCGGGCTGAGCGAGGGCACGGAGGTCGGCAGCCTCTACGACCCGATGCTGTCCAAGGTGATCGCGTACGGCCCCGACCGCGCGACCGCGCTGCGCAGGCTCCGGGCGGCGCTCGCGGAGACGGTGACGCTGGGCGTGCAGACCAACGCCGGGTTCCTTCGGCGGCTGCTGGCGCACCCGGCGGTGGTCTCCGGCGAGCTGGACACGGGGCTGGTGGAGCGCGAGGTGGACGGGCTCGTACCGGACGGGGTGCCGGCGGAGACGTACGCGGCGGCGGCGCTGCTGCGCCAGGCCGCCCTCGCGCCCGCCGGCGGCTCCGGCTGGACCGACCCGTTCGACGCCGCGGACGGCTGGCGCATGGGCGGCGGGCGGGCGTGGACGGCGCACCACCTGCGGGTGGCGGGCCACGACCCGGTGACCGTGCGCGTGCGCAGCACACCGGACGGCGGTACGGACGTGCTGCTTCCCGGCTCCGGCACCCCGCTGCGGGCGTCCGCGGGTCCGGTGGGCGGGCACCGGTTCGCCTTCGCGCTCGACGGGGTCGCCCACGCCTTCGCCGCCCTGCCGGACGGCACCTGGCTGGGCCGGGACGGCGACGTCTGGCAGGTGCGGGACCACGACCCGGTCGCCGCCTCCCTCACCCGGGCGGGCCAGGCGGGCGCCGACTCGCTGACCGCGCCGATGCCGGGCACGGTGACGGTGGTGAAGGTCGCGGTCGGCGACGAGGTGGCCGCGGGCCAGAGCCTGCTGGTGGTGGAGGCGATGAAGATGGAGCACGTCGTCTCCGCCCCGCACGCCGGCACGGTCACCGAACTGGACGTGGCCCCGGGCACGACGGTCGCGATGGACCAGGTGCTGGCGGTCATCGCCCCCGTGGAGGAGGAGACGGAGTGAACGCACCGGAACCGGTCCTGCCGATGGCCGTGCCGGCGGAGGGACTGCCCGCACGGGTCCGCATCCACGAGGTCGGCGCGCGCGACGGCCTGCAGAACGAGAAGGCGACCGTGCCGACGGCCGTCAAGGCGGAGTTCGTCCGCCGCCTGGCCGGCACCGGTCTGACCACGATCGAGGCGACGAGCTTCGTCCACCCCGCGTGGGTGCCCCAGCTCGCGGACGCCGAGGAGCTGTACCCGGCGGTGTCCGACCTGCCGGTGGAGCTGCCGGTGCTGGTGCCCAACGAGCGCGGTCTGGACCGCGCGCTGGCGCTGGGCGCCCGGCGGGTGGCGGTGTTCGCCAGCGCCACGGAGTCCTTCGCCAAGGCCAACCTCAACCGCACGGTGGACGAGGCGCTGGCCATGTTCGAGCCGGTGGTGCGGCGGGCGAAGGCGCAGGACGTCCACGTCCGCGGCTACCTGTCGATGTG
Organism: Streptomyces sp. NPDC126497; assembly: GCF_040302425.1. Lineage (NCBI taxonomy): Bacteria > Bacillati > Actinomycetota > Actinomycetes > Kitasatosporales > Streptomycetaceae > Streptomyces > Streptomyces sp. NPDC126497. The sequence goes on along the minus strand of NZ_JBEORT010000011.1, from coordinate 46,446 downwards.
CTTCGGCGACCCGTGGGAGGGCGCGGTCCCGATCCCGCAGGTGGTGAAGGTCTGCCGGGCCCTGCTGGACATGGGCTGCGACGAGCTGAGCCTGGGCGACACCGTCGGCGTGGCGACCCCGGGTCACGTCACGGCCCTGCTCACCGCGCTCACCGGGGCGGGCGTGCCCGTGTCCGCGCTCGGCGTGCACTTCCACGACACCTACGGCCAGGCCCTGGCCAACACGCTGGCCGCGCTCCAGCAGGGCGTCAGCACGGTCGACGCCTCCGCCGGCGGTCTCGGCGGCTGCCCGTACGCGAAGTCCGCCACCGGAAACCTCGCCACCGAAGACCTCGTGTGGATGCTGCGGGGCCTCGGCATCGACACCGGGATCGACCTCGGCCGTCTGGTCGCCACAAGCGTCTGGATGGCCGCCCACCTGGGCCGACCCAGCCCGTCCCGCACCGTACGAGCCCTCTCCCACCAGGAGCAGTGAACGCCATGGACCACAAGCTCTCCCCCGAACTGGAAGAACTCCGCCGCACGGTCGAGGAGTTCGCGCACGACGTGGTGGCGCCGAAGATCGGCGACTTCTACGAGCGGCACGAGTTCCCGTACGAGATCGTGCGGGAGATGGGCCGGATGGGTCTGTTCGGGCTGCCGTTCCCGGAGGAGTACGGCGGCATGGGCGGCGACTACTTCGCGCTCGGCGTGGCCCTGGAGGAGCTGGCGCGGGTCGACTCCTCGGTGGCCATCACCCTGGAGGCGGGGGTCTCCCTGGGCGCGATGCCGCTGCACCTGTTCGGCACCGAGGCGCAGAAGCGCGCGTGGCTGCCCCGTCTGTGCTCGGGCGAGATCCTCGGCGCGTTCGGGCTGACCGAGCCGGACGGCGGCAGCGACGCGGGCGCGACCCGTACGACGGCCCGGCTGGACGAGTCGACGAACGAGTGGGTCGTCAACGGCACCAAGTGCTTCATCACCAACTCGGGCACCGACATCACGGGCCTGGTCACGGTCACGGCGGTGACGGGCCGCAAGCCCGACGGCAAGCCGCTGATCTCGGCGATCATCGTCCCGTCCGGCACGCCGGGCTTCACGGTGGCGGCCCCGTACTCCAAGGTCGGCTGGAACGCCTCGGACACGCGGGAGCTGTCCTTCCAGGACGTCCGCGTCCCGGCGGCCAACCTGCTCGGCGAGGAGGGCCGTGGCTACGCCCAGTTCCTGCGCATCCTCGACGAGGGCCGCATCGCCATCGCGGCGCTGGGCACGGGGCTGGCGCAGGGCTGCGTGGACGAGTCGGTGAAGTACGCCAAGGAGCGGCACGCGTTCGGGCGGCCGATCGGCGCCAACCAGGCGATCCAGTTCAAGATCGCCGACATGGAGATGAAGGCCCACACGGCCCGGCTCGCCTGGCGCGACGCGGCGAGCCGGCTGGTGGCCGGCGAGCCGTTCAAGAAGGAGGCGGCGCTGGCCAAGCTGTACTCGTCGACGGTCGCCGTGGACAACGCCCGTGACGCCACCCAGATCCACGGCGGCTACGGCTTCATGAACGAGTACCCGGTGGCCCGCATGTGGCGCGACTCCAAGATCCTGGAGATCGGCGAGGGCACGAGCGAGGTCCAGCGGATGCTGATCGCACGGGAGTTGGGCCTGGCGGGCTGAACCCCGCGGCCGTCCCGGGGCGGGCCGGCCGGTCCGCGTCCGCCCCGGGTCCCTCTCAGCCCTCGACCAGGAGCAGCAGCGCCGTCAGCGCCGGCAGCGGCGTCAGGACCAGCACCGAGCCGACGGCCCAGTGACGGCACCGCGACGCGCCCGTGCCGCGCCGGGCCAGGACGTTGGCCGGGATCCACAGGCCGAGGAGGACCGCCCACGACGGGACCAGGAGCATCAGCCAGGAGAGCACGTCGCCGTCCACGGGCGGGCGGGGGGTGAGGCCCAGGGCCTCCGGGAGACGGCTCGTCGCGAAGGACGCCGTCAGCCACAGCGGCACGACGGCGAAGACCCCGAGGGTCAGGTTGGCGGCCACGGTGGGGCCCCATCGTCGGACCGGATCCATACCAACCCCCTTGGCCCTGGACGACCGGGATCACGGTACAGGGCGCGCATCGCGCCGTTCCGTGAGGGGACGCGTACCGGGCACCCCCTGGACAGATCATGAGGTTAGGCTAACCTAATCCTGTTTCCAGCCCGGATCGGCTCCGCCCGCACGAAAGCAGACGCACCCATGTCGAACGCCGCAACCGCCCGCTTCTCCCGTCGGGGACTGCTCGCCGCCGGTGGCGCCCTCGGACTCGGCGCCGTGCTCACCGCCTGCGGGGGCGACGACGCGAAGAGCGGCGGCTCGGACGCGAAGGGCACCGGCGACGCCGCGTCCGGCCCGTGGTCCTTCAAGGACGACCGCGGCACCACCGTGAAGCTCGACAAGGTGCCGACGAAGATCGTCGCGTTCACCGGTGTCGCCGCCGCGCTGCACGACTACGGCATCGAGGTGAAGGGCGTCTTCGGGCCGACCAGGACACAGGACGGCAAGGCCGACGTCCAGGCCGGCGACATGGACGTCAGCAAGCTGACGATCTTCGGCAACAAGTTCGACAGCTTCAACGTCGAGCAGTACGCCGCCTTCGGGCCCGAGCTGCTCATCAGCACGACGTTCGACGACGCCGGCACGCTCTGGTACGTCCCCGAGGCCTCCAAGGACAAGATCGCCAAGCTCGCCCCGAGCGTGGCCGTCTCCGTCTACGACCGTCAGATGCCGCAGCCGCTGCAGCGCATGGCCGAGCTGGCCGAGTCGCTGGGCGCCGACATGAAGGCCGCGAAGGTCGTCGAGGCGAAGAAGCGGTTCGAGGCCGCCGCCGAGCGGCTGCGCAAGGCCGCCAAGGCCCGGCCGGAGATCAGGGTGCTGGCCGGTTCCGCCGCGCAGGACGTCTTCTACGTCTCCGGCTCCAACTACTCCATCGACCTGGAGTACTTCAAGGCCCTCGGGGTGAACCTCGTCGAGCCGCCGGAGGAGGCCAAGAAGGCGACCGGCGGCTGGTTCGAGACCCTGAGCTGGGAGAACGTCGACACGTACCCGGCCGACGTCATCATCATGGACGACCGCGCCTCGACCATCCAGCCCGCCGACATCACCGAGGCGACCTGGAAGAAGCTGCCCGCGGTCAAGGCCGGCCAGGTCATCGCCCGCTCCCCCGAGCCGATCCTGTCCTACGACAAGTGCACCCCGCTGCTCGACAACCTCGCCGAGGCCATCGAGAAGGCCGAGAAGGTCGGCTGACCCCACCCGCCGGAAGCCCTCCCTCCCCCCGGAGCCGTCCGTGACCACCGCCGTAGCCGCCCCGTTCCGCTTCTTCTCCCTCCAGGTCGCAGCGACGAGGCGGCTCGGCCCGTCCCTGGTCCGGGTCACCTTCACCGGACCCGACCTGCGCGACTTCCGCTCCGCGGGGCGCGACCAGTCCCTGTCGCTGTTCCTGCCGCACCCGGGGCAGAGCGAGCCGGTCGTGCCGCTCGAACTGGGCGACGCATGGTGGCAGGGGTGGCGCGAACTCCCCGAGGACGTGCGGGCCGTGATGCGTTCCTACACGCTCCGGGGGCTGCGCACGGACGCCGAGGGGCACACCGCCGGGATCGACGTCGACTTCGTGCTGCACGGCGTCACCGGGGAGGGCGGCGCGTCCGCCGGGGCGGGCCCGGCCTCCCGCTGGGCCGCCCGCGCCGGCGCCGGCGACCGGGTGCTGCTGCTCGGCCCCGCGGTCGCCGACAACCGCGCGATCCGCTTCCGCCCGCCCGGGGACACCGACCTGGTCCTGCTCTGGGCCGACGAGACCGCCCTGCCCGCCGTCGCCGCCGTCCTCGAGACCCTGCCGGCCGGCACCCGCGCCCGGGTCTGGCTGGAGGTGCCGCACGCCGGGGACGTCCAGGACCTGGTGACCGGCGCCGACGCCGAGATCACGTGGTTCGTCCGCGGCGCGCGCGAACGGGGCGACCCGCTGGCCCTGGACACCCTCCGCGCCGCCGGCCTCCCGCCCGCCGAACGGCCGTACGTCTGGATCGCCGGGGAGGCGGACTGCGTGAAGCGGCTGCGCCGGCACTTCGTCGCCGAACGCGGGATCGACCGCGACCGGGTGACCTTCGTGGGCTACTGGCGCCGCGGGCTGACGGAGGAACAGCTGCGCCGACGGGGCTAGCAGGAGAAGCGGTCGGCCCCGGTCGCGCCCGAGGCGGGAGTGCTCACGGCCACGGGGGCACCGGTGCCACGACGTGACAGTTAGGTTAGGCTAACCTAAGCAACAAGCCACCGGCCTTTCCCGTCCCGGATCGTCCCCACCGGAGGACCCCCGCATGCGCTCGCACCTGCTCAACGACACCACCGCGGAGCACTACCGCCGCTCCGTGACCGAAGGAGTCGAGCGGGTGGCGGCCAAACTCGCCACCACCGACCGGCCGTTCACCGGCGTCACCGTCGACGCGCTCGCCCCGCGCATCGACGGCATCGACCTCGACCAGCCGCTGCACGACACCACCGCCGTGCTGGACGAACTGGAGGACGTCTACCTCCGGGACGCCGTCTACTTCCACCACCCCCGCTACCTCGCCCACCTCAACTGCCCGGTCGTCATCCCGGCCGTGCTCGGCGAGGCCGTGCTCTCCGCCGTCAACTCCTCCCTGGACACCTGGGACCAGTCGGCCGGCGGCACCCTCATCGAGCGCAAACTCATCGACTGGACGGCGGGCCGCATCGGCCTCGGCCCGGCCGCCGACGGCGTGTTCACCTCCGGCGGCACCCAGTCCAACCTCCAGGCACTGCTGCTGGCCCGCGAGGAGAGCAAGCCGGGGCGGGACGGGTGGGAAGGGGGAGTCGACCTGACGAAGCTGCGCGTCTTCGCCTCCGAGGTCAGCCACTTCAGCGTGCAGAAGTCCGCGAAACTGCTCGGCCTCGGCCAGGACGCCGTGGTGTCCGTCCCCGTCGACCACGACAAGCGCCTGCAGACCGTCGCCCTCGCCCACGAGCTGGAGCGCTGCACCGAGGCCGGCCTGATCCCCATGGCCGTCGTCGCCACCGCCGGCACCACCGACTTCGGCTCCATCGACCCGCTGCCGGAGATCGCCGAACTGTGCGAGCGGTACGGCGCCTGGATGCACGTCGACGCCGCCTACGGCTGCGGTCTGCTCGCCTCGCTGAAGTACCGCGACCGCATCCACGGCATCGAGCGCGCCGACTCCGTCACCGTCGACTACCACAAGTCCTTCTTCCAGCCGGTCAGTTCGTCGGCCGTACTGGTCCGCGACGCCGCCACCCTGCGGCACGCCACCTACCACGCCGAGTACCTCAACCCGCGCCGCATGGTGCAGGAACGCATCCCCAACCAGGTGGACAAGTCCCTGCAGACCACCCGCCGCTTCGACGCGCTCAAGCTGTGGATGACCCTGCGCGTGATGGGCGCCGACGGCATCGGTCAGCTCTTCGACGAGGTCTGCGACCTGGCCGCCGAGGGCTGGCGCCTGCTCGCCGCCGACCCCCGCTTCGACGTCGTGGTCGAGCCGAGCCTGTCCACCCTGGTCTTCCGCTACGTCCCGGCCGCCGTCACCGACCCCGCCGAGATCGACCGGGCCAACCTCCACGCCCGCAAGGCGCTGTTCGCCTCGGGTGACGCGGTGGTCGCGGGCACCAAGGTGGCGGGGCGCCACTACCTGAAGTTCACCCTGCTGAACCCCGAGACCACCACGTCCGACATCGCCGCCGTCCTCGATCTGATCGCCGGCCACGCCGAGCAGTACCTGGGAGAGTCCCTTGACCGCGCTTCCTGACCCGACGGGCACCACGACCCACGACTTCGTGGGCATCGGGCTGGGCCCCTTCAACCTCGGCCTGGCCTGCCTCACCGAGCCCATCGCCGAGCTGAACGGCGTCTTCCTGGAGTCCAAGCCGGACTTCGAGTGGCACGCCGGGATGTTCCTCGACGGCGCCCACCTGCAGACCCCGTTCATGTCGGACCTGGTCACCCTGGCCGACCCGACCTCCCCCTACTCCTTCCTCAACTACCTGAAGGAGAAGGGGCGGCTGTACTCGTTCTACATACGCGAGAACTTCTACCCGCTGCGGGTCGAGTACGACGACTACTGCCGCTGGGCCGCCGGCAAGCTGGGCAGCATCCGCTTCGGCACCACGGTCACCGAGGTGACGTACGACGAGGCCGACGAACTGTACGCCGTGGCGACGGCGGCCGGCGAGACGTACCGCGCCCGGCACCTGGTGCTCGGCACCGGGACCGTGCCGTTCGTCCCCGAGCCGTGCCGCGGACTGGACGGCGGCCTGTTCCACACCGCGCAGTACATGCACCGCAAGGCGGAGCTGCTGGAGAAGGAGTCGATCACGATCGTCGGCAGCGGGCAGAGCGCCGCCGAGATCTACCACGAGCTGCTCTCCGGGATCGACGTCCACGGCTACCGGCTCAACTGGGTCACCCGCTCCCCGCGGTTCTTCCCGCTGGAGTACACCAAGCTGACCCTGGAGATGACCTCCCCGGACTACATCGACTACTTCCGCGCGCTGCCCGAGGAGACCCGCTACCGGCTGGAGAAGCAGCAGAAGGGCCTGTTCAAGGGCATCAACTCGGAGCTGATCGACGCCATCTTCGACCTGCTGTACCAGAAGAACGTCGAGAGCGGCGGCCGCCCGCTCCCCACCCGGCTGCTCACCAACTCCTCGCTCACCACCGCCCGGTACGAGGACGGCGGCTACACGCTCGGCTTCCACCAGGACGAGCAGGACAAGGACTTCGAGATCCGCACCGAGGGCCTGGTGCTGGCCACCGGCTACCACTACGAGCCGCCGGCCTTCCTCGACCCGGTGCGCGACCGGCTCCGTCTCGACGGCCACGGCCGCTTCGACGTGAGCCGCGACTACGCCATCGACGTCACCGGCCGCGGCGTCTTCCTGCAGAACGCCGGCGTCCACACGCACAGCGTCACCAGCCCCGACCTGGGCATGGGCCCGTACCGGAACGCGACCATCATCCGCGAGCTGCTCGGCACCGAGTACTACCCCGTCGAGAAGTCCATCGCATTCCAGGAGTTCGCCGTATGAGCATCGGTACGTTCACCGTCCGCCCCCTGGACCCGCTGGAGGACGCCGAGCTGCTGCACCGCTGGGTCACCCACCCCAAGGCGGCGTTCTGGATGATGCAGGACGCGAAGCTCCAGGACGTCGAACGCGAGTACCTGCGCATCGCCGCCCACGAGCACCACCACGCCCACCTGGGCCTGCACGACGGCGAACCGGCGTTCCTGATGGAGCGGTACGACCCCCGGTACGTCGAACTCGCCGGCCTGTACGACCCCGAGCCCGGCGACGTCGGCATGCACTTCCTGGTCGCCCCCACCGACCGGCCGGTCCACGGCTTCACCCGGGCCGTCATCACCGCCGTGATGGAGGAGCTGTTCGCCGACCCGGCCGTCCGGCGGGTCGTGGTCGAACCGGACGTGGCCAACAAGGCCGTGCACGCGCTCAACGAGGCCGTGGGCTTCGTGCCCGTGCGCGAGATCGACAAGCCGGAGAAGCGCGCGCTGCTGAGCTTCTGCACGCGCCACCAGTTCGAGGCCGCCCGAGGAGCATCCGCATGACCCCGTCCGACGCCGTGGCGCACCTGTCCCCCCACCGCTGGGCACGGGCCAACCGCCTCCTGATCCGCAAGGCGCTCGCCGAGTTCGCGCACGAGCGGCTCATCACGCCGGAGGCCACCGGCGACGGCGGGTACGTCGTCCGCAGCGACGACGGCCTGACCCGGTACGCCTTCACGGCCACGCGCCGCGCCCTGGACCACTGGCAGGTCGACGCCGACTCGATCACCCGCCACCGCGGCGACGCGGAGCTCGAGCTCGCGGCGCTGGACTTCGTCATCGAACTGCAGAAGTCCCTGGGCCTGAGCGAGGAGATCCTGCCGGTGTACCTGGAGGAGATCTCCTCCACCCTCTCCGGCACCTGCTACAAGCTCACCAAGCCGCCGGTCACCTCCGCCGAACTGGTCGACGCCGGCTTCCAGGCCGTCGAGACCGGCATGACCGAGGGCCACCCCTGCTTCGTCGCCAACAACGGGCGGCTCGGCTTCGGCGTCCACGAGTACCTGGCGTACGCGCCGGAGGCCGCGGCCCCGGTGAGGCTGGTGTGGCTGGCCGCGCACCGCTCGCGGGCCGCGTTCACGGCCGGGGCGGGGATCGCGTACGAGTCGTTCATCCGGCAGGAACTGGGCGAGGAGACCGTCGAGGGCTTCCACGGCGTCCTGCGCGGGCAGGGTCTGGACCCCGCCGACTACCTCCTGATCCCCGTCCATCCCTGGCAGTGGTGGAACAAGCTGTCCGTCACCTTCGCCGCGGAGGTGGCCCGCCGGCACCTGGTCTGCCTGGGCGAGGGCGACGACGAGTACCTGGCCCAGCAGTCCATCCGGACGTTCTTCAACACCTCGCACCCCGAGAAGCACTACGTGAAGACGGCCCTGTCCGTCCTCAACATGGGGTTCATGCGCGGACTGTCCGCCGCCTACATGGAGGCGACCCCGGCGATCAACGACTGGCTGGCGCGGCTCGTCGACGGAGACCCGGTGCTGCGGGCCACCGGGCTGTCGATCATCCGGGAGCGGGCCGCCGTGGGCTACCGGCACCTGGAGTACGAGCGGGCCACCGACCGCTCCTCGCCGTACCGCAAGATGCTGGCCGCGCTGTGGCGGGAGAGCCCGGTTCCGTCCCTGGAGGACGGCGAGTCGCTCGCCACCATGGCCTCGCTGCTCCACGTCGACCACGAGGGGAAGTCCTTCGCGGCCGCGCTGATCGAGCGCTCGGGGCTGGCCCCGGCCGAGTGGCTGCGGCGCTACCTGCGGGCGTACTACGTGCCGCTGCTGCACAGCTTCTACGCCTACGACCTGGTGTACATGCCGCACGGGGAGAACGTCATCCTGGTGCTGGAGGACGGCGTCGTGAAGCGGGCGGTCTACAAGGACATCGCCGAGGAGATCGCGGTGATGGACCCGGACGCGGTGCTGCCGCCGGAGGTCACCCGCATCCGGGTGGAGGTGCCGGACGACACGAAGCTGCTCTCGCTCTTCACGGACGTCTTCGACTGCTTCTTCCGCTTCCTCGCCGCGAACCTCGCCGAGGAGGGCGCCTTGGACGAGGACGGCTTCTGGGGCACGGTCGCGGAGATCACCCGCGAGTACCAGGCGTCGGTGCCCGAACTCGAGGACAGGTTCGCCCGCTACGACATCTTCGCCCCCGAGTTCGCCCTGTCCTGCCTCAACCGCCTGCAGCTGCGCAACAACAAGCAGATGGTGGACCTCACGGACCCGTCCGGCGCGCTCCAGCTGGTGGGCACCCTGAAGAACCCGATCGCGGGGTTCTGACCCACGACACGGACGGGCGCCCCGCAGTACGGTCCTCCGGGGCGCCCGTCGGCACGAGGACCGCGTCAACTCCGCTGCCCCGCAAGGGAATGCGGACCGGCCCGGAGCGCTCTCCGGCGGATCCGGTGGAACAATCCCCCCATGGTGGAAATCATCCAGAAGGACGGCACCTGGACCTTCGACGGGGACGCCCTGCGGCTGACCCCCGGGCGGGACAAGGGCGTCGGGCTGCTCCGCAGGAGCCTGGGTGAACTGGTGGTGCCGCTGCGGGCGCTGGCGGGCGTCTCGCTGGAGCAGGGCAAGAGGTCGGGGCGGCTCAGGCTCCGGCTGCGCGACGGCGCCGACCCCCTGCTGCAGGCGACCGGCGGCCGGCTCACCGAACCGCACGACCCCTACCGGCTGGTCGTCGAATCCGACCGCTACGGCGTCGCCGAGTACTTCGCGGAGGAGGTCCGCACCGCCCTGCTGCTGGACCAGGTCCCCTCCGGCCCGGTCACCGAGTACCTGCTGCCCGGCCCGTCCGTGCCGCTGTCCGTCTCCGCCGGGGACGGCACGGTCGGCTTCGACGGCGAGCGCGTCCGGCTGGAGTGGAACTGGAAGACGGAGGACGCCAAGGCCGCCGCCGGCGTCCGCACCCTCGCGCTGGCGGACCTGACCGGTGTGGAGTGGCAGCCGGCGGCCGGCCTGGAGAACGGCCACCTCCGCTTCCTCGTGCGGCACTCCCCCACCGGGGCGCCCGCCAAGTACGACCCCCACGCGGTGGAGCTGTGGGGCTTCAAGAAGGACCCGCTGATGGCGCTCGTCGCCGCCGCCGTCCAGGCCCGTCTGCCGCATCCGGCCGCTCCCGCCGACGAGCGCCCGCGGGAGCCGGCGGCCGCGCCGCCGCGGCCGGCCCCCGCCGCGGCCGAGGACGACCACGACGCCCTGCTGCGCCGGCTGCGGGAGCTGGGCGAACTGCACCGGTCCGGGGTGCTGACGGACGAGGAGTTCACCCTCGCCAAACAGGCGGTCCTCAAGCGGATGTGAGCGGATCCCGGACCTCGGCGGTGAGTCCTGCCCGAAATCGGGCAGGTTTCTTGCGAAACCGTGGCCGGTACCCCAGGATCATCGGGTGCACGACGAACTCGTTGATCATCTGACGCGGTCCACGCCCCTCAGCCGGGGCGAGGCGCTGCGCGTGGTCCAGGACGTGCTCGCCTACTTCGACGAGACGACCGAGGAGTACGTCCGTCGCCGCCACCGCGAGCTCCAGGCCCAGGGCCTGGTGAACGCGACGATCTTCGAACGGATCGAGGCGGACCTCAGATACCGCGCGGTGGCCCCGCCCGAGCTCTCGCTCCGGCAGCTGCGCCGCATCGTCTACGGCTAGGAACATACACACATGTGCGGAATCGTCGGATACATCGGCAGGCGTGAGGTCGCTCCCCTGCTGCTGGAGGGCCTGCAGCGCCTGGAGTACCGCGGCTACGACTCGGCGGGCATCGCCGTCACCTCCCCGAAGGCGTCCGGCCTGAAGATGGTCAAGGCCAAGGGCCGGGTGCGCGACCTGGAGGCCAAGGTCCCGGCGCGCTTCAAGGGCACCACCGGCATCGCCCACACCCGCTGGGCCACCCACGGCGCCCCCTCCGACGTGAACGCCCACCCGCACCTGGACGCCGAGGGCAAGGTCGCCGTCGTCCACAACGGCATCATCGACAACGCCTCCGACCTGCGCCGCAAGCTGGAGGCGGACGGCGTCGAGTTCCTCTCCGAGACGGACACCGAGGTCCTCACCCACCTGATCGCCCGCTCCACGGCCGAGAAGCTGGAGGACAGGGTCCGCGAGACCGTGCGCCTCGTCGAGGGCACCTACGGCATCGCCGTCCTGCACGCCGACTTCCCCGACCGCATCGTGGTGGCCCGCAACGGCTCGCCGGTCGTGCTCGGCATCGGCGAGAAGGAGATGTTCGTCGCCTCCGACATAGCCGCGCTGGTCGCCCACACCCGGCAGATCGTGACGCTGGACGACGGCGAGATGGCGACGCTGAAGGCCGACGACTTCCGCACCTACACCACCGAGGGCACCCGGACGACCGCCGAGCCGACCACCGTGGAGTGGGAGGCGGCCTCGTACGACATGGGCGGCCACGACACCTACATGCACAAGGAGATCCACGAGCAGGCCGAGGCCGTGGACCGCGTGCTGCGCGGCCGGATCGACGACCGCTTCTCCACCGTGCACCTGGGCGGCCTCAACCTGGACGCCCGCGAGGCGCGCCGGATCCGCCGCGTGAAGATCCTGGGCTGCGGCACCTCGTACCACGCCGGCATGATCGGCGCGCAGATGATCGAGGAGCTGGCCCGCATCCCCGCCGACGCCGAGCCGGCCTCCGAGTTCCGCTACCGCAACGCGGTCGTGGACCCCGACACCCTGTACGTCGCGGTCTCGCAGTCCGGTGAGACGTACGACGTGCTGGCGGCCGTGCAGGAGCTGAAGCGCAAGGGCGCGCGGGTGCTGGGCGTGGTCAACGTCGTCGGCTCCGCGATCGCCCGTGAGGCGGACGGCGGCGTCTACGTGCACGCCGGGCCCGAGGTGTGCGTGGTGTCCACCAAGTGCTTCACCAACACCACGGTCGCCTTCGCCCTGCTCGCCCTGCACCTGGGCCGCACCCGTGACCTGTCGGTGCGCGACGGCAAGCGGATCATCGAGGGGCTGCGCAGGCTCCCGGCCCAGATCTCCGAGATCCTGGAGCAGGAGGAGGAGATCAAGAAGCTGGCCCTGGAGTACGCCGAGGCCCGCTCGATGCTCTTCATCGGCCGCGTGAGGGGCTACCCGGTGGCCCGTGAGGCCTCCCTGAAGCTCAAGGAGGTCTCCTACATCCACGCCGAGGCCTACCCGGCCTCCGAGCTGAAGCACGGCCCGCTGGCCCTGATCGAGCCGGCCCTGCCCACGGTCGCGATCGTCCCGGACGACGACCTGCTGGAGAAGAACCGCGCGGCGCTGGAGGAGATCAAGGCCCGCAGCGGCCGGATCGTGGCGGTCGCCCACCAGCACCAGGAGAAGGCCGACCACACCCTCCTCGTCCCCAAGAACGAGGACGAGCTCGACCCCATCCTCATGGGCATCCCCCTCCAGCTCCTCGCCTACCACACCGCCCTGGCCCTCGGCCGGGACATCGACAAGCCGCGCAACCTCGCCAAGTCGGTCACGGTCGAGTAGCGGCGCCCCGGGAGGCGCGGGGAACCGCGCGGGACACCACGAAGCGGAACGGGCCCCCACGTGTCGCCACCGACACGTGGGGGCCCGTGCCCGCTCACGGAATGACGACGACCGGCCGCTGCGCCCGCTTCGCCAGCCGTCCGGCGACGGACCCGAAGATCCGCCCCACGAGACCGTGGGTGGAACCCACGACGATCGCGTCGGCGGCGTACTCCCGCCCCACCTCCTCGAGTTCGTGGCAGATGTCCCCGCCGCGCTCGACGAGGATCCACGGCACCTCGGTCAGGTGGTCCGCACAGGCGAGCTCGAGCCCGAGCACCTCCGTGCGGTGGTCGGGGACGTCCACGAAGACCGGCGGCTCGCAGCCGGCCCACACCGTGGTGGGCAGCCGGTTGGCGACGTGGACGATGATCAGGCTCGAACCGAAGCGCCGCGCCATGCCGACGGCGTAGGCGAGGGCCCGTTCGCTGGAGGTGGAGCCGTCGAAGCCGACGACCACTCCGTGCCGGAACGCGGGATCACAGGGATGGCGTGGCTCCTCCGCCGCCAGGGGTTCGGCCGCCGTGGGATCGGCGACCGGCCGCTTGCGGTCCGCGGGTTCGAAGAATTCGTGACCGGCCATGGCTGTCTCGGGGTGGTGATCCTTCGTGAAGGGACGACAGTGGGCGGCGGAGCTGTGTCCGGGAATTGCCTTCCCGGGCCCATACCCTCAAGGGTACGGCGGCACGCCTCCTCAGCCCAGATCCCGCGCGTACGGGCAAGCGGGTTCCCCGGAGCATGCACGAGGGTCCGCCCGTCACGCAACGGTTGCTGCCCTCTACAGGTGGTTCGCGCGGGACGCGCCGGCGACGGGAGGGCCGTCCCGGACGGCCGCCCCCCGACCCGCGGCGACCCGCGGTCCGGCCGTGCGCCGCCCCTGTGCGGCCTGCCGCGGGGCCGGCGGCGCGGGGGCGAGGCGACACCGGTCGGCTGACCGGTTTTCATGCCCTCCCTCGTATCTTTTCAGCCAACTTCTGGCCGGTGTGCGTCCCCCGCCGTGACCACCCCCCACCCCCCGTTCGACCTGCACGAAAAGGGTCCGCGGGGCCCTGCGCACCCTACGCGGATTGGCCACCGCGACAAGGCGCACTTCCCCGCACGGCCCACGAGTGCAACGCTTCGTGATCGAATGCTTCACGCCAAGTTGCCAAGTCGACAATGCGCCGGGTGTCGAACCGGCCACCGGCGCGCGACGGGACACAGTAGATTCGATCTTGATGTCTTACGGCGGGGGACTCGTGCAGGACCGAGGGGAAACGTGCAGGAGCGACACAACCGAGGAGCCGCGACCACCGAGGGGGGCTTAGCAGGATGAGCCACGACTCCACTGCCGCGCAGGAGACGACGAACCGGAAGCTCTCCGGGCGCCGCCGCAAGGAGATCGTCGCGGTGCTGCTGTTCAGCGGCGGCCCCATCTTCGAGAGTTCCATACCGTTGTCGGTGTTCGGGGTTGACCGCCAGGACGCCGGCGTACCGCGCTACCGCCTGCTCGTCTGCGGGGGCGAAGAAGGCCCCCTGCGGACGACGGGAGGCATGGAACTCACCGCGCCACACGGCCTGGAGGCGATATCCCGGGCGGGCACCGTCGTGGTGCCGGCCTGGCGTTCGATCACCTCGCCACCGCCGGAGGAGGCCCTGGACGCACTGCGCCGGGCCCACGAGGAGGGCGCCCGCATCGTCGGGCTGTGCACCGGCGCCTTCGTCCTCGCGGCGGCGGGCCTGCTGGACGGCCGTCCAGCGACCACGCACTGGATGTACGCGCCGACGCTGGCGAAACGCTATCCGTCGGTGCACGTCGATCCACGGGAACTCTTCGTGGACGACGGCGACGTGCTGACGTCGGCGGGCACCGCCGCCGGGATCGACCTGTGCCTGCACATCGTGCGCACGGACCACGGCAACGAGGCGGCCGGCGCGCTCGCCCGCCGCCTGGTGGTCCCGCCGCGCCGCAGCGGCGGCCAGGAGCGCTACCTCGACCGGTCTTTACCGGAGGAGATCGGCGCCGACCCGCTCGCCGAGGTCGTCGCCTGGGCGCTGGAGCACCTCCACGAACAGTTCGACGTGGAGACGCTGGCGGCACGCGCGTACATGAGCCGTCGCACGTTCGACCGACGGTTCCGCTCGCTGACCGGCAGCGCGCCGCTGCAGTGGCTGATCACGCAGCGGGTGCTCCAGGCGCAGCGCCTGCTGGAGACGTCGGACTACTCGGTGGACGAGGTCGCCGGACGCTGCGGCTTCCGCTCACCGGTCGCGCTGCGCGGACACTTCCGGCGCCAGCTGGGCTCGTCCCCGGCCGCCTACCGGGCCGCGTACCGCGCGCGGCGCCCGCAGGCCGACCGGAACCAGGACACCGAGGGCGCCGCGGGAGCCCTCTCATCCGGCCAGCCGGGCCAGCCGGGACCCCAGGTGCCGGCCGCCCTGCACCCGGACGGCCCGCTCCCGCACCAGTCCCGCCGCACGGCGGCGGCCGGCGCCCTGGGCCCGTCCCTGACGGCCCCGGCCCTTCCGGGCCAGCGCAGCGCGCCGTGAGCCGACCGCCGTCACACGGCGAACGGGCCGGAGCCATCGGGCTCCGGCCCGTTCGCCGTGTACGGACCCCGGGCCCGGAGCGGGGCCGGGGCGGCGGCCCGGCGACGTCCGCACCGGCGCCGGGACGCCACGGGAGCCCGCGCTTCACCACCCGGTCCCGCACCGTGCGGCGCCCCGTAAGGTGAGACACATGAACGATCGCATGGTGTGGATCGACTGCGAGATGACCGGCCTCTCGCTGTCGGACGACGCGCTCATCGAGGTGGCCGCCCTCGTCACCGACTCCGAGCTGAACGTGCTCGGTGAGGGCGTCGACATCGTCATCCGTCCGCCGGAGCGGGCCCTGGAGACGATGCCGGAGGTGGTGCGGGAGATGCACACCGCGTCCGGGCTGCTCGCCGAACTGGAGGGCGGCACGACGCTCGAGGAGGCCGAGCGGCGGGTCCTCGACTATGTGAGGGAGCACGTCAAGGAGCCCGGCAAGGCGCCCCTGTGCGGCAACTCCGTCGGCACCGACCGCGGTTTCCTGCTGCGGGACATGCCGGCCCTGGAGGACTACCTCCACTACCGCATCGTGGACGTGTCCAGCATCAAGGAGCTGGCCCGCCGCTGGTACCCGAAGGCGTACTTCAACAGTCCCGAGAAGAACGGCAACCACCGCGCCCTCGCCGACATCCGGGAGTCCATCGCGGAGCTGCGCTACTACCGCGAGGCCGTCTTCGTACCGCAGCCGGGACCCGACTCGGACACCGCGAAGAGGATCGCAGCGAAGCACGTCCTGCCTGCTCAGTAGGCGGATCGGGGGGTCGTCGGGGGCCGCCGCGGAAAGCGTGCGCGAGCACCCCTTCGGACCCTGTACACTTTTTCTCGGCCGGTCGGGGAAGTCACCGACTCCAACCGACAAGGCCATGGTGGGTGTAGCTCAGCTGGTAGAGCACCTGGTTGTGGTCCAGGATGCCGCGGGTTCGAGTCCCGTCACTCACCCTCACCGTTCAGCCGGTGACCTCGTGGAGAGGTCACCGGCTGAACTCGTTCCCGGCGGTGAACGCCGGGCGGGCCCCGGCGCCGGGCGCCGGCGGGGGCCCGTCCGGGGCGTCACGACGAGGCGCGGCCCACCAGCTCCGTGGCCAGCACCATCTGCCGCCGCTCCAGTTCCCGGGAGGCGGACGGGCGGCGGTCGGCGACCTCGGCGAGGAGGAGGTCGATCATCGCGCGGCCCATCTCCTCTATCGGCTGGCGCACGCTGGTCAGCGGCGGATCCAGGTGGCGGGCGATGGCGGAGTCGTCGTAACCGACCAGGGCCACGTCGTCGGGGATGCGGCGGCCCGCCTCGCGCAGGGCGTGCCGGGCGCCGGCCGCGGTGACGTCCGAGGCGGCGAAGACCGCGTCCAGGTCGGGGCGGCGCTCCAGCAGCGCCGCCATCGCGCGCCGGCCGCCCTCCTCGGAGAAGTCGCCCCGTTCGATCAGCAGCTCGTCCGCCTCGTGGCCGGCGTCGCGCAGGGCGTCGCGGTAGCCGTCGATGCGGCGCTGGGCGCCGTACACGTCGAGGCGGCCGGTGATGTGGGCTATGGTCCGCCGGCCCCGGCCGATGAGGTGCTCGACGGCCTGGCGGGCGCCGCCGTAGTTGTCCGAGTCCACCGAGGCGAGCGTCTCGTCGGCCGAGCGGGGGCCGCTGATCACGGCCGGGATCTCCAGCTGGGACAGCATGTCGGGCAGCGGGTCGTCGGCGTGCACCGACACCAGCAGGACCCCGTCCACCCGGTGGGCGGCGAGGTACTGGGCGAGCCGCTGCCGCTCCCGGTCGCTGCCCGCGAAGATCAGCAGCAGCTGCATCTCGGTGTCGGAGAGCGCCGCGCCGACACCCCGGAGCATGTCGGAGAAGTACGGTTCGGCGAAGAACCGGGTCTCCGGCTCGGGCACGACGAGGGCGATGGCGTCCGTGCGGTTGGCCGCCAGGGCGCGGGCGGCCGTGTTCGGGACGTAACCGAGCTCGGCGACCGCCGCCTCCACGGCGGCGCGCGTGGCGTCGCTCACCCGGGGGGAGCCGTTGATCACGCGGGAGACCGTGCCGCGGCCCACACCGGCGCGCGCGGCCACCTCTTCGAGGGTGGGCCGGCCGCCGCTCCGGCCTCGCGCCCCGTGGCTTGCCATCGGCTCCGCCTTCCGTCGTATGTCACGCTGGCCTGGAATCTAACAGCCCCGCCCGTGACGGTGGTCGCCGCCGGGAGAGCGGCGTGCGGACCTCGGACCTCCGGGGGCGGAGCCCCGGCGCCAAGTTAACAGGCAGATAACTGAAGGCACTTTGCCGTGTCTGTTCCCTTGACACCCCCGCCCGGACCCGGGACTCTTCAACACATCACTTGTGGGAGCGCTCCCACGGTACCTGACACATACACAACCCGCACGTTCCCCGCCCGAGCCGCAACGCGCAAGATACGGGTCCAACAAAGCCGTTGGCCGGGGGGTCGGCACGTCAGGGCAACAGGAGGACGCAATGCGAGCACGTACCCTCCCCCTCTCTCGGCAGCGGTCGGGCGGGGGGAAGCCCATCGCCCGCAAGGCGCTGGCCGTCGCAGCGGCGGTGGCGCTGAGCACCGGGCTGCTGGCCGGCTGTGCCGACGACGGTGGAGACGACTCCGACTCCTCGTCGGGCGGCGGCGGTGAGGGCAAGACGACGATCACCCTGGGCCTCTTCGGCACCATGGGCTTCAAGGAAGCCGGCCTCTACGCCGAGTACGAGAAGCTCAACCCCGACATCAACATCGAAGAGAACGTCGTCGAGCGGAACGAGAACTACTACCCGGCTCTCGTCAACCACCTGACCACGAACAGCGGTCTGATGGACGTCCAGGCGATCGAGGTCGCCAACATAGCCGAGGTCGTCGGCACCCAGGCGGACAAGTTCACGGACCTGTCCAAGGTCGAGGGCGTGAAGAAGGACGGCTGGCTGCCCTGGAAGTGGGAGCAGGCCACCACCAAGGACGGCCAGACCATCGGTCTCGGCACGGACGTCGGCCCGATGGCCATCTGTTACCGCAAGGACCTCTTCGAGAAGGCCGGTCTGCCGACCGACCGCAAGGAGGTCGGCGAGCTGTGGGCCGGTGACTGGAAGAAGTTCATCGAGACCGGTGAGAAGTACAAGAAGGGCGCCGGCAAGGACTCCTTCTTCATGGACTCCCCCGGTGGCCTGATCAACGCCATCCTCAGCAGTGAGGAGGAGAAGTTCTACGACGCCTCCGGCGAGGTCATCTACAAGACCAACCCGGCCGTCAAGGACGCCTTCGACCTGACCGCCGAGGCCGCCGAGAAGGGCCTGGTCCAGTCGCAGACGCAGTTCCAGCCGGCCTGGGACACCACCATCGCCAACAGCAAGTTCGCCACCGTCGCCTGCCCGCCCTGGATGCTCGGCACCATCAAGGGCAAGTCGAAGCCGGACGCCGCCGGCAAGTGGGACGTCGCCGTGGCCCCCAAGTCCGGCAACTGGGGCGGCTCCTTCCTCGGCGTGCCGAAGAGCGGCAAGAACGTCGAGGAGGCGCAGAAGCTGGTGGCCTGGCTGACCGCGCCCGAGCAGCAGGCGAAGCTGTTCAAGGTGCAGGGCTCCTTCCCGAGCGCCCCGGCCGCGTACGACAGCGCCGAGGTGACCGGTGCGAAGAACGAGATGACCGGTGACGCCCCGATCGGCGAGATCTTCTCCGAGGCCGCCAAGCAGATCCCGGTCCAGGTCATCGGCCCGAAGGACCAGATCATCCAGCAGGGTCTGACGGACAACGGCGTCATCCTGGTGACCAAGGGCAAGTCCGCCGCGGAGGCCTGGGAGACGGCCACCAAGACCATCGACAACAACCTGGACAAGTGACCCGCATGGCCACCCGTTCCGACATCGCCGCGTCCCCCGTCAAGGGGGGCGCGGCCCCGGGCCGTGCGCCCGGGGGCCCCTCCGTGGACAAGGAAGAAAGGCGCCGGGCCAAACTGTCCCGCCGCTGGCAGCGCGACGCCCGCTGGAGCCCGTACGCGTTCGTCTCGCCGTTCTTCCTGCTGTTCGCGGCCTTCGGGCTGTTCCCGCTGATCTACACCGGCTGGGCCTCGCTGCACCAGGTCGAGCTGACCGCGCCGACCGACATGAACTGGGTCGGGCTGAAGAACTACACCCGGATCTTCGACGACGACTTCTTCTGGAACGCGGCGCAGAACACCCTGACCATCGGCATCATCTCGACTGTCCCGCAGTTGCTGATCGCCATGGGCATCGCCCACATCCTGAACTACAAGCTCCGCGCCTCGACCTTCTGGCGGGTCGCGATGCTCGCGCCGTACGCCACCTCGATCGCCGCCGCCACCCTGGTCTTCGTGCTGCTCTTCGGCCGTGACTACGGCATGATCAACTGGGCGCTCGGCGCGGTCGGCATCGACCCGATCGGCTGGCAGGACGACAAGTGGCCCGGCCAGATCGCCGTGTCGACCATCATCATCTGGCGCTGGACCGGCTACAACGCGCTGATCTACCTGGCCGCGATGCAGGCCATCCCGCAGGACCTGTACGAGTCGGCGGCGCTGGACGGCGCCAGCCGCTGGCGGCAGTTCCTGCACGTGACGCTGCCCTCGCTGCGTCCGACGATCCTGTTCACCGTGGTGGTCTCGACGATCGGCGCCAGCCAGGTCTTCGGTGAACCGCTGCTGTTCGACCCCAACAAGGGCGCGTCGGGCGGCGCGGAGCACCAGTTCCAGACGCTCGGCCTCTACCTGTACGAACAGGGCTGGGTCAACCAGCACCTGGGCCGTGCCTCGGCGATCGCCTGGACCATGTTCGCGATCCTGATCGTCATCGGCATCATCAACCAGCTCATCTCGCGCCGGCTGCGCGCCAGCAGTTAAGGAGTGTGGCCGTGACGACGACTGTGACGCCCCCCGAGACATCGCCCGCCAAGGCGCCGAAGCGTTCGCGTCTGCCGAAGTCCGCGCGAGCGGGCGGCACCCTGCACGGCGGTCCGATCGCGTACGCGGTCCTGATCCTGTTCACCCTCGTGTCGCTGTTCCCGCTGGTGTGGACCGCGATCGCCGCGTCCCGTGACAACCAGCGCCTGGCGGAGAACCCGCCGCCGCTCTGGTTCGGCTCGAACCTGTTCAAGAACCTGGAGATCGCCTGGAAGGACGCCAACCTCGGCGAGGCCTTCCTCAACACCACCATCGTGGCGGGCATCTCCGCGGTGACCATCGTGGTGCTGTCGACGATCGCCGGGTTCGCCTTCGCCAAGCTGCGGTTCAAGGGCCGCAACGCCCTGATGCTGCTGGTCATCGGCACGATGATGGTCCCGCCGCAGCTCAGCATCATCCCGCTGTACATGATGGTCGCCAAGCTGGACTGGACCGACCAGCTGCAGGCGGTCATCTTCCCGTCGCTGGTGAGCGCGTTCGGCGTGTTCTTCATGCGGCAGTACCTGCTGCAGGCGCTGCCCGACGAGGTCATCGAGGCCGCCCGGGTGGACGGTGCGAGCAGCTGGCGCGTGGTGTGGCACGTGGTCTTCCCGGCCGCGCGGCCGGCCATGGCCGTGCTCGGCATGCTGATGTTCGTGCAGACCTGGAACGACTTCCTGTGGCCGTTCCTGGTGCTGACCCAGACCGGCAACCCGACCGTGCAGGTGGCGGTCGCGGGTCTCGGCCGCGGGTACACCCCGGACCAGTCCCTGATCATGGCGGGTGCGCTGCTGGGCACGCTGCCCCTGCTGCTGGTCTTCGCGATCTTCGGCAAGCAGATCGTGGGCGGCATCATGCAGGGCGCCGTCAAGGGCTGACGCACGCTTCCGTCCTCGTACCCTGGGGGCCGGGTCACCGCCGCCTCGGCCCCTCCCCCCTCCTTTCCGTACTCGTCGGTCTTCCACGACCTCCTATGGGAGCGCTTCCATGTCTGACTCCGCAACGCCGGCGACCCCGGTGACCTTTCCCCCCGCCTTCCTCTGGGGCGCCGCGACCTCCGCGTACCAGATCGAGGGAGCGGTGCGGGAGGACGGGCGCACGCCTTCCATCTGGGACACCTTCAGCCACACGCCGGGCAAGACGTCCGGCGGCGACACCGGTGACATCGCCGTCGACCACTACCACCGCTACCGCGACGACGTGGCCATGATGGCGGACCTGAACCTGGGCGCCTACCGCTTCTCCGTCTCCTGGTCGCGGGTGCAGCCCACCGGCCGCGGCCCGGCCGTGCAGCGCGGTCTGGACTTCTACCGCCGGCTCGTCGACGAGCTGCTGGCGAAGGGCATCAAGCCGGCCGTCACCCTCTACCACTGGGACCTGCCGCAGGAGCTGGAGGACGCGGGCGGCTGGCCGGAGCGCGACACCGCGTACCGCTTCGCGGAGTACGCGCAGATCATGGGCGAGGCGCTCGGCGACCGCGTCGAGAACTGGATGACGCTCAACGAGCCGTGGTGCAGCGCCTTCCTCGGCTACGCCTCCGGGGTGCACGCCCCCGGCCGCACCGACCCGGCGGCCGCGCTGAAGGCCGCCCACCACCTGAACCTGGGACACGGCCTCGCCACCAAGGCGCTGCGCTCGGTGATGCCGACCCGCAACCAGATCTCGCTCAGCCTCAACACCTCGGTGGTGCGGCCCCTCTCGCCGAGCGACCCGGCCGACCGGGCGGCGGCCCGCAAGATCGACGACCTGTCCGGCGGCATCTTCCACGGCCCGATCCTGCACGGCGCCTACCCGGAGACGCTGCTGGAGGCGACCTCGTCGCTCACCGACTGGTCGTACGTCCTCGACGGCGACCTGGACCTGATCCACCAGCCGATCGACGCGCTCGGCCTCAACTACTACACGCCCACCCTGGTCTCGGCGGCGGACCCGGACGACAAGGGCCCGCGGGCCGACGGCCACGGGTCGAGCGAGCACTCGCCGTGGCCGGCCGCGGACGACGTCGCCTTCCACCAGTCGCCGGGCGAGCAGACCGAGATGGGCTGGTCCGTCGACCCGTCGGGCCTGCACGAGCTGATCATGCGCTACCACCGCGAGGCGCCCGGGCTGCCGCTCTACATCACCGAGAACGGCGCGGCCTACGACGACAAGCCGGACTCCGACGGCAAGGTGCACGACCCGGAGCGCGTCGCCTACCTGTACGGGCACCTCTCGGCGGTGCGCCGGGCCATCGCCGACGGCGCGGACGTGCGCGGCTACTTCCTGTGGTCCCTGATGGACAACTTCGAGTGGGCGTACGGCTACGACAAGCGCTTCGGCGCGGTGTACGTGGACTACGTGACCCAGCAGCGGACCCCGAAGTCCAGCGCCCTGTGGTACGCGCAGGCCGCGAAGTCGGGGACGCTTCCGGAGCCGGATCACATCTGACCGGCTCCGGCCGAGGGGACGGGGGAGCGGGGAAGGGGCGCGGCACTCTGGGGGAGTGCCGCGCCCCGTTGCTTCCGCGGGCGTCTCACTCGTAGGCGGCGAACGCCTTCGTGAAGGCGAACCCGTCCTGGAGGATCGAGCT
This sequence comes from Streptomyces sp. NPDC126497, assembly GCF_040302425.1. Lineage (NCBI taxonomy): Bacteria > Bacillati > Actinomycetota > Actinomycetes > Kitasatosporales > Streptomycetaceae > Streptomyces > Streptomyces sp. NPDC126497. The sequence goes on along the minus strand of NZ_JBEORT010000011.1, from coordinate 23,831 downwards.
GCAGGTGGGGTCGGCGGCCTGCTTGGCGCCGCCGGCGCACTGCCGGTCGCGGGCGCCGGACCACATGGACAGCCAGCCCAGGCCCTTGGCCTGGGCGAAGTCCACCAGCTGGGTGGCGTCGCCGACCTCGAAGACCTCGGTGACGACGTCGTTGACGCCGATCATGGGGGTGACGGCGACCGTCTTCCAGGCGTCGGCGTCGCTCAGTCCGAGGAGGCCCTTGATCTGGGCCTGGGTGGCGGTGGCGGCCTGCTCGGCGTAGGTGCCCATGTCGCCGCTGTACGCCGGTCCGTAGTCCATCGCCATGATGTTGACGGCGTCGATCCGCACGCCGTTCCTCTTCGCGTCGGCGAGGAGGTTCACGCCGTCCTGGGTGAGGCCCTCCGGCATCACCGGGAGGGTGAAGGAGACGTCCAGGTCCGGGTGGGCCTTCTGGAGCTTCGCGATCGCCCGGGCGCGGCGGGTGTTGGCCGCCGCGTCGGGCAGGGCGCCGCCCTCGACGTCGAAGTCGACCTTGGTGAGGCCGTAGGCGCTCACGACCTTCTCGTACGCCGCGGCCAGCGCGTCCACCGAGGTGCAGGTGGTGCCCAGTTCGGAGCCGGCCGCGCCGCCGAAGGAGACGCGGACGTCGCCGCCCTCGGCGCGCAGCGCGCCGATCTGTCCGGCCACCGCGTTGTCGCCGAGGCCGCTGACGCCGCCCCACGTGGGGGTGCAGCCGCCGCCGTCGGTGATGAAGGCGAGGTTGTAGTTCTTCACGCCGGTCGCCTCGGCGCTCGCGACCAGGTCGAAGGCGGGGAAGAGGGAGGTGTCGACGTAGGGCGCGAACCCCGCGGCGGTGCCCGTGCCGGTGCCGGTGTCCCCGGTGGGTTCGGCGGTCGGCTCCTCGGTCCGCGTCGGCTCCTCGGTGGGGGTGGGCTGCGTGGTGGGGGCGTCGGTGGGGCGGCCGTCGGGTTCCGGCACGGGCGCGGTGTCCGTGCCGCACGCGGCGCCGTCGACCAGGCAGCCGGACGGGTCGCCGGTGCCCTTGGCGACGAAGCCGACGGTGACGGACTCGCCGGCGGCCAGGCCGTCGGTGTCCCACTTCGCCGGCCGGACGGTGACGTGCCGTCCGCTGACGCTCGACTCGGCGTTCCACAGCGAGCCGAGCTCGGTGCCGGCGGGCAGGTCGAACTCCAGCTTCCAGTCCTGGTTCCGTTCGCCGCCGTCGTTGGTGACCACGTACTGGGCGGTGTACCCGGTCGACCACTCGCTGGTCCTGGTGTAGGCCGCGCCGACACCGGCCGCCTGGGCGGTGCCGGTGAACAGGAACGCGCCGCCGCCGGCCACGGCCGCGGCGGTCACCGCGCCGATCGCCTTGTTCCTGCCGCTGATCCTGCGCCGGTGGGTGCTCATCGCGTGCCTGCCTTCGTCGCCGTTCGGGGGGTGCGGCAGCACGCTAGCGAGCCGGATCCGGACAAATCTCTTGTTCCGGGAGGCCGTTGAGGATCTTAGGGCGCGCTTAAGGAAGGGATCGGGAGCGGTTAAAGGAGAAGGCCGCACGGCCCGGTCCGCGACGGCGTCGCACGCTCCCCCGGTGCCCGCGCCGCCGGGGCGCCCGCTCGCGTCCGTCGAGCTGGATCCAGATCCGCACCTCGGTCCCGCCGAGCACGGACGAGCCGATCCGCACGTCCCCGCCGGTCGACTCCGCGAGCCGGCGCACGATGTCCAGGCCGAGCCCGGTGGAGCCGTCGCTGCCGGAGCCCCGGCCGCGGGCCATCGCCGCCTCGGGGTCGAGTATGCCGGGGCCCGCGTCGGAGACCAGCACGATCACCGCGTCCTCGCCGTTGTGCACGTCGACGGCGAAGGCGGTGCCCTCGGCGGTGTGCCGGAAGACGTTGCCGAGCAGCGCGTCGAGGGCGGCGGCCAGGTCGGCACGGGCCACGGGGATGCGCACCGGCCGGTCGGCGCCGGCCACCCGCCACTTGCGGCCCTCGTCCTCGGCGAGCGCCGACCAGAACGCCATCCGTTCCCGCACCACCTCGGCCGCGTCGCAGCCGGCGCCGGGTCCCGCCGCGGCCGTCTGCGGTTTGGCCTCGCGGGCGGTGCGGATGATGGTGTCCACCTCCCGCTCCAGCTGCTCGACCGCCGCCCGGGTCTGCTCGGCGGCCGGTCCCTCGCCGAGGGAGGCGGCGTTCAGCCGCAGCACGGTCAGCGGGGTGCGCAGCCGGTGGGACAGGTCGGCGGCCAGTTCCCTTTCGTTGGCGAGCAGTTGGACGACCTGGTCGGCCATGGAGTTGAACGCCACGGCCGCCAGCCGCAGTTCGGTCGGCCCCTCCTCGGGCACCCGGGCGCCCAGCTTCCCCTCGCCCAGTTCGTGCGCCCCCTCCACCAGCCGCTGCGCGGGCCGCACCATCCGTACGCCCAGCCGGTCGGCGACCGCGACCGAGCCGAGGATCAGCGCGGCCCCGACCCCGGCGAGCACCGCCCAGGCCGTGCCGACGCCGTTGGTGACCGCGGACTCGGGGACGAACACCTCGACCACGGCGATCTCGCCGGTGCTCAGCGCCACCGGCTGGAGCAGCGCCGAACCGCCGGTCACGGCGGAGGTGGAGGCGCGGCCCAGCTTCCGCACGGCCGCGATGTCCTTCCCGGCGGCCCGCCGCTCCCCCAGGTCGAGGGCCTCGCTGCCGCCGCCGGCCGGGATGTGCACGGCCATCGCGGCGCCCGGACCGACGGACGCGACGACGCGTTCGAGCTGGTCGCGGTCGGTGGTGATGGACAGCGCGGGGGCGACGGCCGCCGCCTCCCGCTCGGCGTTCGAGAAGGCGCGGTCGCGGGCCATCTCCCGGATGACCAGACCGAGCGGCACCGCGAAGGCGATCACGACCATCGCGGTCACCGCCAGCGACACCTTCACCAGGGCCCATCTCACCGCGGCGGCTCCGCTCCGGGCGCGGCCGGGGGCTCCAGCTTCACGCCGACGCCCCGCAGGGTGTGCAGGTAGCGGGGCCGGGCGGCGGTCTCCCCCAGCTTCCGGCGCAGCCAGGACAGGTGGACGTCGATGGTCTGGTCGTCGCCGTAGGACTGCTGCCACACCTCGGCGAGCAGTTCCTTGCGGGGCACGACCACGCCGGGGCGGCCGGCGAGGAAGGCGAGCAGGTCGAACTCGCGCCGGGTCAGGTCCAGCCGCGCACCGTCCAGTTCGGCCTGGCGGCGCAGCGGGTCGACGGTCAGACCGCCGACCCGGATGACCGGGGAGGGCGCCGCCTCGCCGCCGCCGGTGCGGGCCCGGCGCAGCACGGCCGCCATCCGGGCCGAGAGGTGCTCCACCGAGAAGGGCTTGGTCAGGTAGTCGTCCGCGCCGGCGTTCAACAGCCGTACCACCTCGGTCTCGTCGTCCCGTGCGGTGGCGACGATCACCGGTACGTCGGTGATGCCGCGCAGCATCTTCAGGGCCTCGGAGCCGTCGAGATCGGGCAGTCCGAGGTCCAGGACGACCACGTCGAAGCGGTGGTGGGCGACCTCGCGCAGCGCCTCCAGCGCCGTGCCCACGCTGCGCACGGTGTGCGAGGCGTCGGTGAGTTGCCGGATGAGCGCCGAGCGTACGAACGGGTCGTCCTCGACCACGAGAACACGTGCCATGGGCGGCACCGTACGCCATGCCGGGCAGGCCGGGCGCGGGCCCGTGGACAACTCCGGACGCCTCCGCCGGCGCGACACCCCCGAGGCGGATGGGGCAGTATGGGCCGACGATGCGCAGAGGACTCGTACACGTACTGGCCTGGCTGCTCGCCACGGGCGCGGCGGTCACCCTGTCGTGGTGGGGTGTCAGCACGGTGATGGCGGGCACCGCCTACGACCCGCCCCGCGCCCTGCCCGTCGCGGCGGCCGACGCTGCCGAGGAGGAGTCGCGGGCGGTGTCGTCCTCGACGCGGCGGCCGGCGGAGCGGCGTTCGAAGCAGCCCGGGGCGACGCGGGAACCGTCGGCGGAGCCCGGCACGGCGTCGTCCTCGGCCCCGGTTCCGGAGCCGTCCCGGACCGCCGCCTCCCCGCCCGTCACCTCCCCCACCGCCCCGGCCGCCTCCGGCCGGGTGGAGGGCTACGACACCAAGGGCGGCCGGGCGGTGTTCGACCTCGGCGAGACCTCCGCGTCACTGGTGTCGGCGACCCCGGGGGCCGGCTGGTCGATGCAGGTGTGGAAGACGGAGTCGTGGATCCGGGTGGAGTTCGGCTCGGGCGCGGACCGGGTGTCGGTCTTCTGCACCTGGCACGACGGACCGCCGCGGGTGGAGATCGGAACGTACTGAGGGGTTCCGTCACCGGAAGACGGACGCGGGGGGCGCCGGTGAGGCGACCGCCGCCCGGTCCGTCACGGGGGCGGCCCCGCCGGTGAAGTCGAGGAGTTCCCTGCCGTGCTGGACGCGGCCCGGGTGCGGGTCGGAGGCGGCCCGGCGGGTCAGCTCGGCGATCGGCAGGGGCGCGTCGGAGGCGACCAGGACGGCGTTGCCGAAGCGTCTGCCGCGCAGCACCGCGGGGTCGGCGATCAGCGCGAGTTCGGCGAACCGGGCGGCGGCGGTGGCGATCTGGCCGCGCAGGTGCGCCAGCGGCGGCCCGTCGGCGAGGTTGGCGGCGTAGACCCCGCCGGGGGCGAGGGCCCTGCGGACGTCGTCGAGGAACTCGGTCGAGGTGAGGTGGGCGGGGGTGCGGGCCCCGCTGAAGACGTCGGCGACGACGAGTCCGGCCCAGCCGTCCGGCACTTTGGCGAGCCCTTCGCGGGCGTCCGTCGAACGCACCCGGATGCGGGCCCCGGTGTCCAGGGGCAGCTCCCGCCGGACCAGTCGCACCAGCGCCGCGTCGCGTTCGACGACCTGCTGGGTGGAACGGGGGCGGGTGGCGGCGACGTACCGGGCGAGGGTGAGGGCGCCGCCGCCGAGGTGCACGGCCCGCAGGGGCTTGCCGGGCGGGGCCGCGAGATCGACGACGTGGCCGAACCGGCGCTGGTACTCGAAGGACAGGTACGACGGGTCGTCGAGGTCGACGTGCGACTGCGGCGCGTCGTCGATCAGCAGCGTCCAGGCCCGCGCCCGCTCCCGGTCCGGGACGAGCCGGGCGAGCCCCCCGTCGACCGGTTCGACGACGGCCTCGGCGGCTGCCTGCCGGCGCCCACTGTTCCTGGTCCTTCCCATCCCCCCATGGTTCCAGAGCCTCCGGCCCCGCCGCGCAGCCCCTCCGGCGCTCGAGGAACCGGAACCCCCGACGGACGGGAACGGGCGGGGACGGGGGTGGGCGGCGGGGGCGGAATCCCCGGCCCTCCACGGACCCGAACCTCACACGCACCCGTCCGCGGCCTCGATCGTCCGCTGGGCCTCGTCCAGTGCCTCCCGCAGCGCCGCGGGATCCGTCGCCGGCTCCGCCTCCCCCGGCGGCAGCAGCCAGACCGACCCCTCCCCCGGAGGGGCCGGCGCCGGTCTCGGCCCGCGGCCCTCCGTCTCCGTGCAGACGCTGCCCGGCACGTCCCAGGCCGCGGCCGTCCCCGGCGGCACCAGGAACCCCAGCGTGTCACACCCGTCGTCGTGCAGCACCGGCCCCATCGCGTCCCCGGCGCCGCGCCGCAGGATGTCGACCGCCTCCAGTCCCTGCCGCGCCGGAACCGTGACCACGTCGCAGTCCGCACTCGACAGCTCCGACGGGTTCTTGCTCCCACTGGTCGTCATCCCGGCCTCCACCGCACGCATAGGGCCCCCGGCTACACGGAGACCAACGAACCGGAACGTCAACGGCTACGACGAAAGTCCGCCGCAAAGGATGGCAGTTCATGGCAGATCACGGATGACATATCCGGATTGTTGCCAAACTCCGCGTAGTGACTCCGTCACAGCAGGTACGTTCTAGCCCGCCGGAAACAGGGCGCCACACCTACAAAACGCCCCGGATCCGGCATGGTTCGACGGTTCGCAGAGAGGACCCGGCCATGGCGTCGTCGACGGTGCCCTCGTCCCAGCCCCCCCGGCCCCCCCGGCCGAACCTCGCCTTCCGGCGGCTGCGGGGACCGCGCTCGCCGGCCGAGTTCGCCGCGGCGGTCCGCCGGGCCGCCCGCGAGATCGGCGAGCGGGTCAGCTGTGACGCCCGGTACGTGCACCGGGTGGAAGCGGGCGAGATCCGCTGCCCGAACTACGCCTACGAGCGGGTGTTCCTGCACATGTTCCCCGGCCGCACGCTGACCGACCTGGGCTTCGCGCCCCGCTCGTCGGTGCGCGGGCGCGGAGCGCGGACCGCCGGGGGGCCCTCCCCGGCTCCCCCCGAGGACCCGGCGAACGCCACGAGTGAGAACAGCGGGGCGTACGAGCCGTATGAGACGCAGGACCGGTACGACCCGTACGACCCGCACGACCACGAGGAGAGCGACGTGCTGCGTCGCGCATTCATGACCGGAGGGGGCGCCACGGTGGCCGCCGCCTCGCTGAGCCCCTACGGGTTCGCCTCCGACGCCTCGGCGGCGCAGCGTGCCGTGCGCCGCCCGGGGGCGAGCGACGCGGGCGCCCTGGAGGAGGCCGTCCGCCGCATCCGGCTGCTGGACGACCGGCACGGGGCGGACGGGTTGTACCGCCGTGCGGCGGCCCCCCTGCGCGCCGCCTACGCGCTGCTGGACGCGGGGGCGATCCGGCAGCGGACGGCGGAGCGGCTGTACGCGGGCGCCGGTGAGCTGGCCATCTCGGTGGGCTGGCTGGCGCACGACTCGGGCCGCTTCGACGACGCGCGCTCGCACTACGCGGAGGCGCTGGCGACCGCGCGGATGACCGGGGACCCGGGGGTGGAGGCGCACGCCTTCTGCAACACGGCGTTCCTCGCGCGGGACGCGGGCCGGCCCCGGGAGGCGGTGCGGGCGGCGCAGGCCGCCCAGCGGGCCGCCCGGCCGCTGGGCTCCCCGCGGCTGATGTCGCTGCTGGCGCTGCGGGAGGCGGGCGGCTGGGCCGGGCTCGCCGACCGCACGGGCTGCGAGCAGGCGCTGGTCCGGGCGCAGGCGTACTTCGAGCGCGGGACCTCCGAGGCGGATCCGGAGTGGATGAGCTTCTACGGGGAGGCGGAGCTGGAGGGGCTGGAGGCGCAGTGCTGGTCGACGCTGGGCGACTGGCCGCGGGCGGCGCGGCACGCGCGGCGGGCGGCGGAACTGCAGGATCCGCACTTCACCCGGAACATCGCGCTGTACACGGCGGAGCTGGCGGACGACCTGGCCCGCGGGGGCCGGCCCGACGAGGCGGCCGAGGCGGGGATGCGGGTGCTGGACCTGCTGAACGACGTGCAGTCGTCCCGGGTCCGGACGATGCTGGCCGGCACGTCCCGCGTCCTCCTCCCCCACCGCCGCACCTCGGGCGTGTCAGCCTTCCTGGACCGCCACGAAGCCCTCCCCCGCACCATGTGATCCCCCGCACAGCCGCGGGCAGCCGTGCCTCCCCCGGAGCCCGAAAGGGCCCGGGAGGTGCCCCCAGGGCGATGGGGGTCCCCCCGCTCATGGGGGTCCCCAGTGGGGGAGAAGCCGGGAGTGGGGGAGGCACCCCATGAGCGCCGGGCCGCGCGGACACCCCGTCCCGCACCGCCCCGGGGCACCCTCGAACACACCGGGCCGGGGCCCGGACATCAGGCCGCCAGGTGCCCCGTCTCGTTCCACGACTCCACCGCCGGCTCCCCGTACGCCCACCCCAGCACCGACAGGGAGGTCGGATTCAACCGGATGCGGGCCGCGAAGCCGATCGGCAGACCGAGCCACCGCGCGCCGATCGAGCGCAGCACGTGCCCGTGGGCGAAGACCAGGACGTCACGGTCGGCCGACCGGGCCCAGTCCACCACCTCGTCCGCGCGGGCCGTCACCTCGGCCAGGGTCTCCCCCTCGGGGACCCCGTCCCGCCAGATCAGCCACCCGGGCCGCACCGCCTGTATCTCCCCCGGGGTCATGCCCTCGTACGCCCCGTAGTCCCACTCCATGAGCGTGTCCCAGGTCTGCGCGCGGTCGCCGAAACCGGCGAGCTCGCAGGTCTCCCGCGCGCGGACCAGCGGGCTGGTGCGCACCTCGACGCCGGGCAGCCCGTCGTACGGAGCCCGGTGCAGGCGCTCGCCGAGCAGCTTGGCGCCCCGGCGGCCCTCCTCCAGGAGCGGCACATCGGTCCTGCCGGTGTGCTTGCCGGACAGCGACCACTCGGTCTGTCCGTGCCGGGCCAGCAGGATGCGCGGTGCCATGGGAGACCTTCCGGGTGAGAGTTCGCAGGCGGAGCCCCTCCATCATCGCGCACGCCGGCGGGGGGCAACCCGGGGGGCGATCTCCGCGTCTCTCAGGTCCGGGGACGTGTCACGGGGGATCCGCGCACGCCGTAGAGTGGCTGGCCGCTGACCGAGCGCCGCGCGCAAGACCAAGGGGAGCAATCGGATGCCGCACACCGAGACACCGGGCACCGAGGCTGCCCGGGCGACCCGGCTGCGCTGGTGGACGGAGCTGCCGCTCATCCTCCTGGTGTACGCCTGCTACTCGGCGGGCCGGCTGGTCGTGCGGGGCGACGTCTCCGACGCCGTCGACCACGGTGTGGCGATCCTGCGGATCGAGAAGGCGCTGTACCTCAACGCCGAGCACCCGCTGAACCGCCTCTTCACCCGTGAGCCGTGGCTCGGCATACCCGCCGACTTCTGGTACGCGTCGCTGCACTACCTGGTGACACCGGCGGTCCTCGTCTGGCTGTTCCGCTCCCACGCGGTGCGCTACCGCGCCGCCCGCACCTGGCTGATGACGTCCACCTTCATCGGCCTGATCGGCTTCACCCTGCTGCCCACCTGTCCGCCCCGGCTGCTCGACGCGAGCCACGGATTCGTGGACACGATGGCGCACTACAGCGCGTACGGCTGGTGGGGCGGCGAGGCGAGCGCCCCGCGCGGGCTCGGCGGCATGACCAACCAGTACGCGGCGATGCCGAGCCTGCACGTGGGCTGGGCGCTGTGGTGCGGGGTGATCCTCTGGCGGTACGGGCGCACGCGCCTGACGAGGACGGCGGCCGTCGTCTACCCGCTGGTGACCACGATCGTGGTGATGGGCACCGCGAACCACTACTTCCTCGACGCGGCGGCGGGCGCCGCCGTCATGGGCGTCGGCCTGCTGCTGGTCCCCGCCGTGACGCGGTTCGCGGACCTGGCGAAGGCCCGCTTCCTGCCCCGCCCTTCGGTCGTCCCGGCGGACCCGCCCGTCACCGGTTCCCCGATTGTCAGTGCCGGATGCCACACTTCCGCGGGTGAGCGATTTCCACGGCAGCGGTACCCCGAGTCGCGGTACGGACCAGGAACCGAACCGGGTGCCTCCCCCTCGGACGCGGGAGAGGGCGCTCCGGCACCGGCTCGCTGAGCTGCGCGGCCCGGAGGTCCAGCCCAGGGCGCTGGACGCGCGCGCCCTGGCCGCCCTCGCCGCCAACCCGGGCTGCAGACGGCGCGCGATCCTCGACGGCGCCGGGGTGGACAAGGCGGTGCTGGCCGACGCGCTGGGCGCGCCGTCGGTCTTCGGCCAGTCCCAGTTCGCCCTCGTGCGGGGCAACGCGTTCGAGGCGAAGGTCAAGGCGGACGGCGGTACGGAACTGCTGCGCCTCGCCCACGAGAAGCTGGACCGCGGAGCCGAACCGCCCGCCGGCGCGCGCGTGCCCGACCTCACCGCCCAGGGCCCGCGGGGCCGCACGGCCCGTACGGAGCTGGCGCTGCGCGAGGCCACCGAGGCGCCCGGCGCCTGGACGCTGCTCGACCACCCCATGCTCGCGCTCGACGTGGCCGGCTCCCCCGCCTTCCTGGAGCCGGACGCGGTGGTGGTGCACCCGGACGGCAGCTGGACGGTGGTGGAGATCAAGTCCTTCCCGATGCTGGACGGCGCCGCGGACCCGGCGAAGGTCGGCGCGGCGGCGCGCCAGGCGGCGGTGTACGTGCTGGCCCTGGAGCAGGTCGCCGCGCGGCTGGAGTCCGCCCCGCGCGTGCGGCACCGGATCCTGCTGGTGTGCCCGAAGGACTTCTCCAACCTGCCCACCGCGTCCGCCGTGGACGTGCGCAGGCAGCGCGCGGTGACCGCCCGTCAGCTGGAGCGGCTCACCCGCATCGAGGAGATCGCCGACGCGCTCCCCGAGGGCACCTGCTTCTCGCCCCGGCTGCCCGCCGAGCGGCTGGCCGAGGCCGTGGAGTCGGTCCCGGCCACCTACGCGCCGGAGTGCCTGTCCGCGTGCGAGCTGGCCTTCCACTGCCGGGACCGGGCCCGCGCGCGGGACATGGTGACCCGCCTGGGCCGTCCGGTACGGGCCGAGCTGGGCGGTCTGACGACGATCGGGGAGGTGCTGGCCGCGGCCCGCGGGGAGGCCGGCGACCCCGACGACCCGGCGGTGGCGGCCCTGCGCAGGGCCGCGGCGCTGCGCGCGGAGGCGCTGGGCGCGGCCGCCCCGGAGGTGGCCCCTTGTCGCTGATCACCACCCTCGCCCGCCTCGAGGCCGTCAGCACCGGCCGGGCCCGGCCCGCCGCCACCGTCCGGCACCGGCACCTCTCCGAGCGGCCCCTGGTCCTCGTCCCGCTCATCACCGCCGGTGAGGCGGGCGCCCCGCTCGGCGCGCTGGTGGGCACCGACCGGGACGCGCCGCGGCTGCTGGTGGTGCCGCAGCCGCGCGACCGCGACCTGCGGTTCGCGTTCCTGGCCGAGCTGGCCGACGTGGTGCTGCCGTACGTCGACGGTTTCGCGGACGTCGTGGAGGCCGCCGAGCGTTCCGGGACCGACCCGGAGACCGGCAAGCGGGTCAAGGTCGAGGTCGAGCTGTGCGCGGACGCGCCCCAGCTGATCGTGCCGTCCCGGGCCGGCATCGACCTGATGCGGCTGCTGGGACGGTCCACGCGGTTCCGGCGCACGGCGGAGCAGGATCCGGAGGCCCCGTTCCCGGCACCGCCCCGGGTGCCGCTGCTGGGGCGGTGGCTGACGCACTTCGGGGAGCGGGCCCGGGTGCCCGGCTCCTCGCTGCTGCTGGCCATGACCGACGTACTGGCCCGGCACTGGGCGACCGGGCAGTCCTCCCTGGAGGACCAGCACCTGGGGGCGCTGCTCGCCTGGATCGACCCGCCCGAGGGGCGTTCGGGGGCCGAGGCCGCGCGGGAGGCCGAGCTGGCGCGGGACGCCGACGGCCAACTGGTGTGCCCGCCCGCGGGCCCGGCGACCGACCCGGCGTTCGACAACAAGCTGCTCGCCCCGGCGATCGAGCGCTACGACCGGGCCCGCAGCGCGCTCGCGGCGGCGGAGGACGGCCTGGAGGCCGACGACCGCCTCGGCGCGCTGACCGCCGCCGAGCGGGAGATCCGGAAGCTGGTGGAGAGCCGGACGCTGCCCACCTGGAGGGCGGTGTGGCGGGGGATCGACCTGCTGCGGGGGCTTCCGGAGGGCGCGCGCGTCGAGGAGCGGTGGACGCGCGACCGCTGGTCGTTCACCGGTCACCGGGACCGCGTCCTGGCCGGTGAGCCGCCGCAGCCGCGCCGCGACGACGCGGTGACCGCGGCCAACAAGCTCGCCGTGCGCGAGCGGGAGCAGGCCCGCCTTGAGGCGCAGGAGGCGCTCGACGACCCGCTGGTGATGGCGGCCCGGCGGCTGTCCGGGGAGGCGTTCGCGGGCGAGGTGGTCGACGTGGTGATGGCGTACAGCGAGAGCAGGCGGCCGAGCCCGCGCCCGCTGGTCACCGTCCGCACGGACGACCGCCCGCACCTCGGCGAGCGGGTGCGGGCGTACCGCTCGCTGGGCGGGAAGCCGCAGACGGTGGAGTTCGCGGGGTACGAGGACGGTCCGGAGGGCGGCCTGCTGGTCCTGCGCGTCCTGGACAGGATGGGCCGGGGCAGGGAGCCGGAGGAGGGCTCCGTCCCGGAGAAGGGCGACCGGGTGTGCTTCACGCTGTTCGAGCACGAACCGCGCGGCGGCGCGAAGCTGCCCGACCCGGAGGAGACCCCGTGGACCCACGGCGGTCCGCCCGGTGAGGAGGCCGTCGCGGAGCCCGCCGACCCGGTGACCGAGGAGGACGTGCTGTGACCGCCCCCGCCCGACAGGCCGTGTTCGACCCGGGTGCGGCGGCCGCCCGCGCCACCGACGCGATCCTCCGCGACACGCTGCGCGGTGCCGCGCGCGGTGTCGTCGTGGACTCCCCGCCCGGCGCCGGCAAGTCCACGCTGGTGGTGCGGGCCGCGCTGGAGCTGGCGCAGGCGGGCCGCCCGCTGATGGTGGTGGCGCAGACCAACGCACAGGTCGACGACCTGGTCCTCCGCCTCGCCGAGAAGGACCCCGACCTGCCGGTGGGCCGGCTGCACAGCAGCGACACCGACCCGTACGACAAGGCGCTCGACGCACTGGACAACGTCCGCACGTCGGCGAAGGCGGCCGATCTCACCGGGCTGCCGGTGGTGATCTCCACGGCGGCGAAGTGGGCGCACGTCAAGGGCGTCGAGCCGTGGGAGCACGCGATCGTCGACGAGGCGTACCAGATGCGCTCGGACGCGCTGCTCGCGGTGGCCAACCTGTTCGAACGGGCGCTGTTCGTGGGCGACCCGGGCCAGCTGGACCCGTTCTCCGTCGTGGGCGGCGAGCAGTGGGCGGGCCTGTCGTACGACCCGTCGGCGTCGGCGGTGACCACCCTGCTCGCCCACAACCCCGACCTGCCGCAGCACCGCCTGCCGGTGTCCTGGCGGCTCCCGGCGTCGGCGGCCCCCCTGGTCTCCGACGCCTTCTACCCCTACACCCCGTTCCGCAGCGGCACGGACCACGGCGACCGCGCGCTCACCTTCGCCGTCCCGTCGGACGGTTCGGCCCCGGACCGGGTGATCGACGAGGCGGCGGAGTCCGGCTGGGGCCTGCTGGAACTCCCCGCCCGGCACACCCCGCGCACGGACCCGGAGGCGGTGCACGCGGTCGCGCTGGTGGTCCGCCGCCTGCTGGACCGGGGCGGAGCGGCGGTCTCCGAACGCTCCCCGGACCCCACCCCCCTCACCGCCGACCGCATCGCCGTCGGCACCGCCCACCGCGACCAGGCCGCGGCGATCCGGTCGGCACTCGCGGAGCTGGGCGCGGCGGACGTCACCGTCGACACGGCCAACCGGCTCCAGGGCCGCGAGTACGACGTCACGGTCGTCCTCCACCCCCTCTCCGGCCGCCCCGACGCCACCGCCTTCCACCTGGAGACGGGCCGCCTGTGCGTCCTCGCCTCCCGCCACCGCCACGCCTGCGTCGTCATCTGCCGCGAGGGGGTGACCGGTCTCCTGGACGACTACCCGTCCACCGAACCGGTCCAGCTGGGCACGCTGGTGAAGTTCCCGGACGGCTGGGAGGCGAACCACGCGGTCCTGGCGCACCTGACGGAACACCGGGTGTCCTGGCGGCCCTGAGCCGTTCAGCGGGTCAGCGTCTCCCAGGTCCGGGGGCCGACGACGCCGTCGACGGTGATGCCCGCGCGCTGCTGGAACTCCCGCACGCGCGCTTCCGTGACGGGACCGAAGTCACCGTCGACGGCCAGCCGCTCCCCGCGCCGCACATGGTGGTTGAGCAAACGCTGGAGTACGCGCACGGCGTGCCCCTGGGAGCCCAGGCTCAGCGTGGGGGCACCGACGGAGGTGTGCGGTGTCGACCCGCTGCTCGTCAGCGTCTCCCAGGTCTGGGGGCCGACGACGCCGTCGACGGTGATGCCCGCGCGCTGCTGGAACTCCCGCACGCGCGCTTCCGTGACGGGACCGAAGTCACCGTCGACGGCCAGCCGCTCCCCGCGCCGCAGGTGGTGGTTGAGCAAGTGCTGGAGGATGCGTACCGCGGGGCCCTGGGAGCCCAGGCTCAGCGTGGGCACGTCGGTGGCGCCCCCGCCGGGTTCCATGGGAGCGGGGGTGGGCGCGGGCGCGGATGGCTGGATGTCCAGGTATATCGCGTACACCCCCAGGTCCCCCGCGTCGTCCACGCCGGTGAGGACGAGCTCATCGGTGTACTGGAGCGTCCGGGGGTCGTCCGGGCGTTGCAGGGTGCGCCGACGGCCGTCCGCGCTGAGCAGCCTGGCCGCCGGCAGTGCGATGGCCGACGGCTGGTACGCGTCGGGCCCCATGCCCAGGAGTTCGTCGGCTATGAAGTCGACCAGGAGCGAGGCCAGGACGTCGACCACCGGCGCCGCCACGGCGCCCACCGCTCCCCCGGCGAGAGCGGACAGGGCGGCGGTGACCGCGGCGGAGACGGCCTGGGCCAACGCCTGCTTCTGCTTCTCCGCCTCCGCCGGATCGGAGGTCTCGATCTCCACCAACGTGGCGGAGACGCTGAGGTCCTGCACCGGCCCGGAGTAGAGGAGCCGTTGGACGACGGCGATCCGCGGAGCGTCTTTCCCCAGTTCCAGGAATCCGCTTTCCGGGATCTTGACCAGCGGTTGGGGATTTATCCCGGCAAACAGCTGGACGGTGCCGACCACCTCGTCCAGTTCCTCCTGGCGAATTCGGCATTCGAGCCCCGTGAACCATACCTTCACATCGGCCATCGTTCACCACATTCCTGCCGGCTCAGGTGGCGACGTCCACCTTGAGAGCCTCCTGCACATTGTGAATGGGCATGGCGAGACCGTGACTGCTCAGGCCGCCACCGAGATCCAGGCCGGAGGTCCCGAACAGAAGGCCGATCACCTGGTTGCTGGAATTCAGGACCACCGACCCCGAATCGCCTTTTCCTCCGAACACCGTCACGAAGGGGACGGATCCGCTGAACTCGATCTGATCGATGACCGGCGCGAACAGCGACGCGATCGTCCTCACCACGAATCCATGGGTGAGCAGTGTCCGTTTGCCGCGCTTCTTCACCACTTCCCCCAGAGGGGGAATCCGGGTCCACGCCCCCTGCACGGGCCCGATCTCCTCGATGATCGCCTTGGCGCCACGGGATCCGTTGAGCCGAATGGTCGCGCAGTCGAGGAACAGCGGGTTGTTTTCGTTGCGCAGAGCGGACACCTGGCCGACGACGTCCGTCACGGGGGAGAAGAAGGTCTGCCCGGGCTGGTAGACGTTGAGGCCGGCCTGCTGGGCGACGTGGGCGTTCGTGAGCAGGTGCAATCCGCCGTCCCCGCGGCTCTTGACGACCGTCCCCGCCGTGCCCGTCGGCGGGGCGAAGATCCCGTCGGCGATGGTGCGCTCCCTGGAGATCTCCATGCCGCCGCGCAAGGGGTCGTACCTGGCGGTGTCGTCGAGGAGTTCCGGCCGGGCCACCACCACGTCCGTGACGTAGCCGCCGAACTCGGGCGGGACGAATTCGGACTCCGCGACGTCCTCCGCACCCCTCTTCTCCGGAACGTAGACGAACAGGGCCAGCCGGCCGGTGTAACTTCCGCCGACCTGCTTCAGTCCGACACCGGTCGAATACTTTCCCGCGCTGCGCGCATTCAGTTTGTTACGCAGCGCCACTGCGGCCTCGACGGCATCCTGCGGAACGGAAATGGGCTTGTCCGGCAACATGGTCATCACCTGGGTGTCACGGAATCGCCGGTTCCACTGTCGCGCGACAGCGTTCAGGACACGCAGACGGCCCTCGACGGCGCACGGAATTCGGGAAGGGTGACCAGCAGGGCGACCGTCCGGTACGGGTTCGATGCCGTCCGACCCGACACAGGAACCTGATATCAGGACATCACAGACACTTTCCCTCCGCAAGGGGTGAGGGGTGCAATGCGGGTGGGAAAAGCTGACACATTCGCAATGTTGATCCGACAACTTGCGCCGGCGAAACAGAAAGGGCGCCGGCGGTTTTCCGGTGCTCGCCGACAGGCCGCGGCGCCCCGCCGGCCGAGGACGGTCCGGCGGCGGGGCGAGGCCCTCTTGCGGGGGCGCGGGACAATGGACGGTGGCCCGCCCTCCCGGGGGGCCGACCGCGACGTACGAAGGAGAAGTCATGGCGGAGCACACGCCGCGCCGGGACCAGCCGCGGCTACGCCCCGCGCCCCTGCTGTTCGAGCCCGCGGCGGCGGCCTCGGATCCCGAGCACTTCTTCGACCTGGAGTCGATCGAGGATCCGCGCGCGCTGCTGGAGCGGGCGACCGAGCTGACGCTCGCCTTCCGTGCCGCGGCGGACCGGGCCACGGAGTTCCAGGCGGTGGCGGCGGCCCAGCTGGCCGATCCCCGCCGCTTCGACCGGTTGACGCCGGCGGACATCGCCGAGCGCGCCGAGTGGACCGAGGACTACGCGAAGAAGATGGTCGAGTTCGGCCAGGGCCTGATGCGGGGCGGCGAGGGCGGCCCCGGGCACACCGATCCCGCCTAGCGGGCATATGCCGGGCGGGCAAGATACCCCTTTTCCCGCCGCGCGTCCCGGATTTCGGCGACTCTGCGCGAGCGTCCCGCCACAGCGGGTAGACCTGTCCGTCATGAGCAGCCCATGGAACGCCTCCGACGCCGACGGCCTCACCCCCGACGGCGCCGCCTGGCTCGCCTCGGCGGGTACGCATCCGCGCAGCGCGCTCGCACACTGGAGGGAGCGGCCGGACGCGCCGGTCGTGCTGCCCTGCGGGGTGGTCTTCGACGTGGTGAGCGCGCCCACGGTCTTCGGGCGCCGGATGCTGGACCGGATGTGGGAGGAGGGTCCGGGCTCGGGTCCGGTGGCCGAGTTCCGGGGCCGGATGCTGCTCTTCGCCGCACCGGGCACGGCACAGCGGCTTCCCGCCCTCATGGAGTGGGAGGAGTGGGGCGCGGGCGGCGCGGACGGCTCACGCACGGACGGCGTCCCGCCGCTGCTGTGCCACGGCCCCGGCGACGCGGTGACCGTCCCGGCGGCCGCCGCCCGCTCCGGCTCCCGCTGGCTCGTCGCCCCCGACACCCGTCACCCCTGGCTGCCGGGCCCGGAGGTGTTGCTGTGGGCGGCCGTGCGGGCGGCCCGGTCGGCCGTGCGGATTTCGATTTTTCCTCCCGCCGATCAGGGTGCTAATGTCTACGACGTCAGCAGGCGCCGCTAGCTCAGTTGGTTAGAGCAGCTGACTCTTAATCAGCGGGTCCGGGGTTCGAGTCCCTGGCGGCGCACGACACGACGAAGGCCCCTCGCGCGAGCGGGGGGCCTTCGTCGCGCCTACCCCGTGCTGATCCGCACCGTCCACGCCCCCGACGCCGTGCGCCCCTCCACCTCCACCCGCACGGACTCCCCGGGCACCGTGAAGCTCTCGCCGAGGGCGACCGGGGCGTCGGCGAGCGGCGGGTAGACCGAGTCCCCCGCGCACGCCCCGGTGCGCGGGTGGGCGTCGACGACCTCGATGGGGCCGCGCCCCGACCGGGTGTCGCTGCTCACCCGGTACACCAGCACCCCCTGCCGGCAGACCTCCGTGTCGTTGCCGACCGGTCCGCGGGCTTCGAGGGCGATCACGCTGTCGGGTCCGGTGCGGACCACGGCGAGCTTGGTGCCCCGTCCGAGCCCGAAGGACGGCGCCCCCGCGGCGCCCGTCACCGGCGTCCCCGCCCCCGCTCCCAGCGGCTCCAGCGTCAGCCGCACCGGCCCCGCGTCCTGCACGCACCGCACCTGCCGGGGCTCCAGCCAGCCCAGCTTCCACTTGTGCCAGCCGAACAGGTCCGGCGCCAGGGCGAACTGGCTGCCCATCAGGTCCCAGTCGCCGACGTGGGTGTCCCAGTCGCCCTTGCCGTCCACGGGCCGGTGGTAGAGGTCGGGCAGGTCGAAGACGTGCCCGGTCTCGTGGGCGAGGACGAGCCGGTCCGGCGGGTGGTTCTCGAACACGGTGACGACCCGGCGGATGTCGGTGCCGTCGGCGCGCAGCGGACGGTCCAGGTTGACGACCTTCGTGGCGTCGGAGTCCACGCCCGGCGCGTCCGGGTCGGCGACGAGGTACACGATGTCGTAGCGCGAGAAGTCGACGTGCCGGTCGACCACGGAGAGCGCGTCCCGCAGGTAGGCGGACCGGTGGGCGACGGTCCAGTCGCGCCGTACGGCGTACTCCGTGGACGGGCGCGGCATCCGGAACCACCGCCGCAGGGGGTGCGGGCGGAGGGTGAACCTGCCGTAGGAGGCCTGCTCGAAGAAACGACTGGTGGCGGGGAAGTGGTCGGCGGCGAGTTCGGCGGGCGTGGTCAGGGGCTGGGAGTCGGGGAAGGACAGGAAGACCATCACCGCGTCCAGGCTCCGTGCGGGGCGGGGGTAGGCGGCGTTCCAGGTGTCCAGCCCCTCGGAGTGGTGGGCGGTGGTGCGGGTGAGGGCGCAGGGCGCGGTGGAGAAGGGCCCGGCGGCGGAGGGGACGCTCACCATCGAGGTCGCCGCGAGCGCCGACATCGTGGTGCACATCGCGGCGGTGCTGCGCAGCCGGGGCCGTACGCCCGGCGCGCCCGGCCGGCCCGGTCCACCCGATCGGGTCAGTCGTTCCCGGAGCGTCTCACGGCCGAGTCGTCCCGGGGTGAGCTGACGCGGCACGGGGACCTCCGGGAGACGGTTCACGGGACACCGCACCCAGAGTGTGCTGATTTGTCGTACTGCGCCGTGTTCTGCTGCACCGGACGAGTGAGAAACGCGGACATCCGGGCGGGACCGGGCGGGACCGACACCCCGCACACTCACGGAACGTCACAACTGGTCGGAGGCCCGCATTAAGCAGTCCACCCGCGGGCAGAAACGATCGGGCAGGGATGCGGATCCGTCCGGAAGGCCGGACAGTGGCTGGAAGGGCCCGACGTGGGCCTCTATGATCGGCACACTTTCCTGAGACTTTCTGCACGGACAGCGATCGAGTGCACTGCGGGAGCGAGCGGTGAGCGGAACGTCCGAAGGGCCGGCGCCCGCGCCAGGATTCAACCGGCCGACCGTCACAGAGAGTGAGATCCCTACGTCTCCGCGTACGGAGTCCCCGCCCCCGCCGTCTCCCTCGCCCCCACCGTCCCTGCCGTACCGCTCCGTCTTCGCGGCCGCGCCGCTCGCCATGGCCGTGGTCGACCGCGAGGGCTCGGTGACCGGCGTCAACCCGGCCCTCGCCGCCCTCCTGGGCCGCGACCCGGAGACCCTGGCCGGCACCGCCGCCGCCGACCTGGTGGACCTGGCCTCCGACGCCCGCACCTGGCACGCCTACCGGGAGCTGCTGCGCGGACGGCGGGCCGGGCTGCGCTGCACGCGCCGGCTGAAGCACCCCGAGGGGCACGTGCTGTGGGTGCGGGTGACGGTCTCCCCGCTGCCCGCCGACGACGGGGGCGGGGGCGTCCTGCTCTCCGTCGCCGACATCGGCGACCACCGCGAACTCCAGGCGCAGCTGCGGCACCTGCGGGTGCACGACCCGGTGACCCGGCTGCCCAACCGCACCCTGTTCTTCGAACGGCTGACGGCCGCGCTGGAGGCGGAGTCGTACGAGGAGGGCGGCACCGGCCGGATCGGGCTGTGCTACCTCGACCTGGACGGCTTCAAGGCCGTCAACGACACCCTGGGCCACCGCGTCGGCGACCAGCTGCTGGCGGCCGTCGCCGAGCGGCTGACGCGCTGTGCCGAGGAGGCGGGCCGGGCCAGGACCGGCCCGCCGCTGGTCGCCCGGCTCGGCGGGGACGAGTTCGCGCTGCTGGTCGAGGACTCCACCGGCACCGAGCAGCTCGCCGACCTGGCCGAGTCGCTGCTCGACGCGATCCAGGCGCCCTTCGACCTCTCCGGGCGCAGGCTGTCGGTGTCGGCGTCGATCGGGGTGGTCGAGCGGCACGCCGCCGGGACCACGCCCACCGCGCTGATGCAGGCCGCCGACACCACGCTGTACTGGGCGAAGGCCGACGGCAAGGCCCGCTGGACGCTGTTCGACCCGGAGCGCAACGCCTCCCGCGTGACCCGCCAGGCCCTCGCCTCCACGCTCCGCCCGGCCATCGACCGGGGCGAGTTCGCGCTGGAGTACCAGCCGCTGGTGGGCATGGAGGACGACCGGGTGCACGGCGTGGAGGCCCTGGTCCGCTGGCACCACCCGCGGTTCGGCACGCTGACGCCGAACCGGTTCATCCCCCTGGCGGAGGAGGACGGCTCGATCGTGCCGCTCGGCCGCTGGGTGCTGCGCACCGCCTGCCGGCAGGCCCGCGCGTGGCAGGTGGAGCACCCGGACGAGCCGCCGATCTTCGTCAGCGTGAACGTGGCGGTCCGTCAGGTGTGGGACTCCGACCTGGTGGCGGACGTCGCCGAGACCCTGGAGGAGACGGGCCTCGAGGCGGGGCTGCTGCAGCTGGAGCTGACCGAGTCGGCGGTGATGGGCTCGTCCGGCCGGCCGATCCAGGTCCTGAAGGCGCTCAGCGACATGGGCGTGCGCATCGCCATCGACGACTTCGGCACCGGCTACTCGAACCTGGCCTACCTCAGCCGGCTGCCGGTGTCGGTGCTGAAGCTGGACGGCTCCTTCGTCCGGGGCTTCCAGTACGAGGAGCGCGCCGCCGCACCGCCGAACCCGGCGGACGAGGTCATCGTCGAGGCGATGGTGCAGCTCGCCCACCGGCTCGGCCTGACCGTGACCGCGGAGTGCGTGGAGACCGCGGCGCAGGCCAGCCGGCTGCGCCGGATCGGGTGCGACACCGGTCAGGGCTGGCTGTACTCCCGCCCGGTGCCGCCGGACCGCATCTCCGAACTGCTGGGCACGCCCGGGGTTCAGGCGGGCGTGGGCAACCCGTAGGCGTCGGCGATCAGCTCGTAGGAGCGCAGGCGTACGTCGCCGCCGTGGGCGTTGGCGGTGAGCATCAGCTCGTCGGCGCCGGTGCGCTTCTGCAGCTCGTCCAGTCCGGCGCGGACCTCGTCGGGGGTGCCGTGGACGACGTTGGCGTTCCAGGAGTCGACGAACTCCCGCTCCATCGGACTGAAGTCGTACGCCTCCGCCTCCTCGGGGGTGGGCACCAGGCCGGGGCGGCCGGTGCGCAGCCGGACCATGTTGAGCGCGGCGGCCAGCACCTGGCGGCGGGCCTCCTTCTCGTCGTCCGTGGCGAGCGCGGAGACGCCGATGAGGGCGTAGGGCGCGTCGAGGACCTCGCTCGGGCGGAAGGTCTCGCGGTAGAGGTCCAGCGCGGGGACGGTGTTCTGGGCCGAGAAGTGGTGGGCGAAGGCGAAGGGCAGGCCGAGCATGCCGGCCAGCCGGGCGCTGAAGCCGGAGGAGCCGAGCAGCCAGATCGGCGGCCGGTGCGGGGACTGCACACCGCCGGGCGAGGTCGCCTGCACCGGGCCGGGGACGGCGTGGATGCGGCGGTAGGGGTGGCCGTCGGGGAAGTCGTCGTCGAGGAAGCGGGTGAGCTCGGCGAGCTGCTGGGGGAAGTCGTCGGCGCCCTCGTTCAGCCGGTCGGAGCGGCGCAGGGCCGCCGCCGTGGCCCCGTCGGTGCCGGGGGCGCGGCCGAGGCCGAGGTCGACCCGTCCCGGGGCCATGGCCTCCAGGGTGCCGAACTGCTCGGCGATGACCAGCGGCGCGTGGTTGGGCAGCATCACCCCGCCGGAGCCCAGGCGGATGCGCCCGGTGTGGGCGGCGAGGTGCGCCAGGATCACGGCGGGCGAGGAGGAGGCCACCCCGGGCATGGAGTGGTGCTCGGCGACCCAGTAGCGGTGGAAGCCGCGGGCCTCGGCGAGGCGGGCGATGTCCACGCTGGTGCGCAGGGCGTCGGTGGCGGTCCGGCCCGCGCCGACGGTCACCAGGTCCAGCACGGAGAGCGGGACGGGTGCGGTGCCGTGGGCGGTGCCCCGGATCTCCTCTGCGGCGTCTGCGGCCATGGTGGGGTGCCTCCTGTGGGGTGTGACGGTCGCTGCGCGACGTAACAGGAGACGGTCCCCGGTTATTCCCTCCCCCGCCCCGGCACCTCGCGGTGTGCACACCCGACGATCATGCGATACGATCATCTTGCTCGCTGAGGGGGTCGCCCCCCGACAGTGGTCACGCGTTGGTGGTCCAAGGAAAGACGCCCCGCTTCCTGCGGGGAGATGCAGGTGCAAGGCCTGCCCGGCGCTCGAACGGAACCCCGGCCCCGCTCCAGCGGGACCGGGGTTCTTCCGTGTCCGCCGCACGGCGCCTGCTCCGCGGGTCCCGTGGACCGGGCGGGGCCGCCACCCGGTCCACGGCAGGACGCGGATCAGCCGAGCTTGGCCTCCTGCGCCTCGATGACGGCGGTCGGCTGCCCGAACGCCTCGCCCCGGCCGAGCGCGGCGATGTTGAAGGACGAGAAGCCGGCGAGCGTGGTGCCCTGGCGGAAGACGACGACCTTCGTCTCGGCGGAGGTGTCGTCCAGCTTGGTGCCCACCGTCCAGGCGACCGCGTCCTCGCCGGCCGTGAGCTTCTCCTCGGTGACCTTGGTGACCTGCTGCTTCTCACCGTCGATCGACATGCTGAAGCCTCCGGCGCACTTCTTGCCGGCCTCCCGCAGCGCGGCGAGGGTCCGCTCCGCGCCGTCGGCGTCGTAGGACCGCAGGGAGGTCATCGTCTTGGTGATGTCGAGGGAGTCGAGCATCGCCTCCTCGGCCTCCTCCTCCGTCAGCCCCGTGAGGTCCGGCATGCCCTTCCCGGCCGCCTCGGACTCCTGGGTGACGAGCCGCTGGACGCTCGCCGCCGGCTTGCCCGTCGGCACCGACGACAGCGCCTGGGCGACGGGCTCGCACTCGGCCTGCTCGACGGAGAGGGTGCCGGGGTCGGAGACGTCGTCCTTGCCCGGCTCGACGACCTTGTGGTCCTTGAGGTCGGCCGAGGCGATCACGCGCTTCTCCAGTTCGGCGGCGGTCAGCGCCTTCGCGGCCGGGGCGCCGGACGCGGTCTCCCCCTTCGCCGCCCCGTCCCCGCCGCTCCCGCCCTCCTCGTCACCGCCGCCGCACGCGGTGGCCAGAAGGGCGAGGGCGGCCGCGGAAGCGGCCAGGGCGGTACGGCGGACGACGGTGACTCTCATGGTGCTCACTCCCTGATTCGGACGCCCCGCGCCCAGGCGCGGCGCGGGGCTCACGGGAGTGAGACCTTCGTGAGTCGATCAAGGTTGTACCCCGTCGTCCTCAGACCTGGACGATCGGCTCCCGCGTGAACAGGGCGCCGAGTTCGGGGGCGTTCACCCGGCGGTCGGTCAGGCGCAGGCACTCCCAGGCGGTGACCTGGTTGGCGGTGAGGACCGGCTTGCCGAGCTCCTTCTCCAGGGCGGGGAGGTGGGCGATCGTGTGCAGGGCCGTGTCCGGCAGGAGCAGGGCGTCCGCGTCGGGGGTGTCGGCCGCCCGGGCCAGGGCGAACAGCTCCTCCTCGCCCCAGCCGCCGACCTCCGCCGCCGTGACGGTCCCGGAGCCGCGCACCCCGGTCACCTCCACCCCGCCGGCCCGCAGGAACTCGGCGAAGAGCAGGGCCACGTCGTCCGGGTAGGGCGCGCCGACGGCGACCCGCCGCGCCCCGACCTCCCGCACCGCGTGCACGAAGGCGAACGACGTCGACGACGCCGGCATGCCCGCCGTCAGGGCGAGGCTGCGCACCTGCTCGTGGGCGCCCTCCCAGCCGTGCACGAAACCGCCGCTGGTGCAGGCCCACACCACCGCCTCGGCGCCCGACAGGCGCAGCTGCTGCAGGCCGTCCGCCAGCCGCTCGGGCGCCCCCATCTGCCGCAGCACCTCCACCCGGTGCGCGTCCTCGCCGAGGTCGGTGTGCACCAGGTCCACCCGGATGTCGCTGCCCAACAACTGCTCGATACGCGGATAGTCGTCCTCTGCGGAGTGGCCCGGATAGAGGATTCCCAGTGCGGTCATGTCCAGCCTTCCTGCTTCTCTTCCGGCACGTCCGGCGGTACGCGGCTCACCGACGCCGACGACGTCCTCGTCACCACCGGCTCGCAGCAGGCCCTGTCGCTGCTCGCCACCGCCCTGCTCGAACCCGGCGACACCGTCCTCG